>JACQFH010000339.1 GCA_016200145.1 Planctomycetia bacterium
AGGGCAGGTTTCCAACCTGCTCGTCCGTCGCAGAGCTGCGCCCGTCAGGAAGCGATGGAAGCGATTATCGAAGACCGCTTCCTGACGGGCGCGGCTCTGGGGTCAGGAGATTTACCGGCAGTCGCCTGCACGAATCAATTCCCGTGTACCGACCAGCAGGTCAGAGACCTGCCCCACGGGCTAATTCTGCTCGCCGTCCTGCGGCAATGAAAGTCGCTGCCGCAGGTAGGCGGCGCGGGCGGCGTTGCGGTCGGCCGAATCGAGGTTGGAATTTCTGAGCTTCTGCAGGTGGGCCGGCTGCGTGTGCATGAACAGCTCGTTCACCGTGGGGATCGGCAGATCGTCGATGAGGCCCAGATTGACGCCCATCCGCACGCTCGACAAAAGGTGCATCGTTTCTTCCGAGCTGATCGACTGGGCCGATTTCAATGTTCCGTAGGCTCGCGACACTTTGTCGTGCAGCGCCTGCCGGCTCTCTTTAATCAGCGCCTGCCGCACCTTGCGTTCGTAGGAAATGATGTTCGGCACCACGTCTTTGAGCTTCCGCAGCAACTGTTCTTCGCTGTTGCCCAGCGTGATCTGGTTGGAAATCTGGTAGAAGTCGCCCATTGCCTGGCTGCCTTCGCCATAGAGGCCGCGCACGGCCAGGCTGATCTTCTGCAGCGCCTGGAAGACTTTCTGGATTTCCTTGGTGAGCACGAGGGCGGGCAGGTGCATCAGCACGCTCACGCGGATACCCGTTCCCACGTTCGTTGGGCACGCCGTCAGGTAACCCAGCTCTTCATCGAACGCGTACGTAATACGTTCTTCGAGCAGGTCGTCGATGCGGCTGATCTCGCGCCAGCAGTCGTCGAGTTCGAAGCCACAGTGCAGCACCTGAATCCGCAAGTGGTCTTCTTCGTTCACCATCAGGCTGACGTTTTCCTGCCGGGTGAAGCACACTCCGCGCGAGCCGTGGCTTTCGGCCAGCTCGCGGCTGATGAGCTGCCGCTCGACCAGAAACTGCCGGTCGATGCCTTCGAGCTGGTTGATGTCGAAATATGCGAGCTGCCCCCCGAGAGACAACTCGACGACGTGATGGTGCAGCGTACGTTCGATTTCGGCGCGGACGGCGTCGTCGGCGCGGCTGAGAAACGGGAACTGGGCGAGGTTGCGTGCCAGACGGATCCGGCTCGAGATGACAATGTCGGCATCGGGGCCTTCGCCCCGCATCCATTCGCCGCGCAGCTCAATCAGGTCTTTCAGTTCCACAATGGGCGTCCCATCTACTCCGGGGATTCCTGAGGAGAGGATTCCGCGGTCATTCCCTGTTCCAGTCCCTGAATCTGATCGCGCAGGCGGGCCGCCTCTTCGTAGGATTCTTCGGCGACGGCCAGCCGCAGGTCGTTGCGGAGCTTGATCAGCTGAAATCGCTTCTGGCTGTCGTCCGGAGCGCGCTTGGGAAACTTCCCGCAGTGGTGGGTTTCGCCGTGAATATTTTCGAGCAGGGGCAGCAGCTCTTCGCGGAACGCGCTGTAGCAGTGGGCGCACCCGAGCCGCCCCTGGTTGCGAAATTCCCGAAACGTGATTTTGCAGGTCGGGCAGACGAGCTTTTCGAGCGCTTCGAGTTCGGCTTCACCCAGGCCCGGCGACGACTTGATCAGCCCCCCGCCCAGCGCGCCCTCGGCGCTGTTGGGATTCTGCATGAAGGTCTGAAAGCACTCTTCACAGAGATGAACTTCGTGCGGCTCGCCTTTGACCAGTTCGGTGATGTGCATCGTGGCCAGCTTCGAGCAGCGATTGCACTTCATTGCAGCACGCCTTATGGGATCTCATCGTGGCGGCAGCCCCCGCACCGATTGCCGCAGAATCCGACAGCTTGGACAAAACAACGGCCACTCTGGTAAATTCGTTGGTAATTCTAGCCGGATGCAGATGAGTGTCAAGGCGTTCATCGGCGCCGCGACTGAACGTAACTTTTTGCGATATCTGCGGATGTGGCGACGGCAGATGCTCCGTTGCGACGATTGAAATGCCCTGTTATTTCCCCGACTACGAGACATTTGCACAACTGGCCGGTCGCTGCGACCTGGTGCCCGTCTACCGGCAACTCGTCAGCGATACGCTGACTCCCGTCAGCGCGTACTGCCGAATCCAGCAGGGTGATTGCGGATTTCTGTTCGAGAGCGTCATTGGCGGAGAGCGAATCGGTCGCTACAGCTTTCTGGGAGCCGACCCGTTCCTGCAGATCAATGCCTATGGGCATCGCTTCGAAACAACCGGCCCGCACGGAACCGAAACGCGCGAAGTCGACGACCCGCTCTGCGAGCTGGAACGGCTGCTCGCCGGCTTTCGAGCGGTCCTGATGCCCGGTTTGCCACGGTTTTGCGGCGGCGCCGTCGGATTTGCCGGCTACGACACGGTGCGCTACACCGAGAATCTGCCGAACGCCCCGCATGATGATCGAGGCCTGCCCGACCTGTCGTTCGCCTTCTACGACCGCATGGTGATTTTCGACCAGATCAATAAGACGATCCTGGTCGTCGCACATGCCCGCACGAAGACCGGCGATCTGCGCGCCGAATACGACAACGCCTGCCTTCGCGTCGACGAAACCTGCGCCCAGCTCGCCCGGCCGACCGACGATCTCGAACCCTTTGATATTTCGATCCGCGGCGAGCCAGCTCTCGACTGGACTTCGAATTTCTCTCGCGACGGCTTCGAAGAGGCCGTCGAGAAGTGCAAAGAGTACATTCGCGCCGGAGACATTTTCCAGGTCGTGCTGAGCCAGCGACTGGCCGTGAAGACCGCGGTCAGGCCGCTCGACATCTACCGCGCGCTGCGCGTCGTCAACCCCAGCCCGTTCATGTTCCTGGTGCGGACCCCCGCAGTGAACCTGGTGGGCAGCTCGCCCGAGATCATGGTGCGCGTCGAGGACGGCACCGTCACGATTCGCCCGCTGGCTGGCACGCGGCGGCGCGGCGCCGGCGAAGAAGAAGACCGGCGGCTCGAACAGGAGTTGCTCGCCGACCCTAAAGAGCGGGCCGAGCACGTGATGCTCGTCGACCTGGCGAGAAACGACCTGGGGCGCGTCTCGCGGTACGGCAGCGTTCAACTCTCGGATGTCATGAAGGTCGAGCGCTACAGCCACGTGATGCACATCACGTCGAACGCGACCGGCAAACTGGCGGAGGGCAAGACGGCGCTCGATGCGCTGCGCGCCGGCCTGCCGGCGGGAACGGTCTCGGGCGCTCCGAAGGTGCGGGCGATGCAGATCATCGACGAGTTCGAGCCGCACCGCCGCGGGCCCTACGGCGGCGCCGTGGGCTGCATCGATTTCACCGGCAATATGGATACGTGCATCGCGCTGCGGACCCTGGTGATGCAGGGCCAGACGGCCTACGTGCAGGCCGGGGCGGGCCTCGTCGCCGACAGCGTCCCCAGCACCGAATACCAGGAAACATTGAGCAAAGCCAAGGGCCTGCTCAAGGCAATCGAGGTCGCCGAGCAGCAGCTCGCGCAGACCAAACGGTAGCCGAACTCGCCAGAGTTCGGGCAGGTCGATTGCAGTGCCCCGACTGCTCGAAGCGGCCCGGGCACTGCGCCTGGAGCCCTAGAAACCGCCGACGGCTTCGCCGCCCCTGATCGTGGTCAGAGCTTCGAGGATATCGGGGTTGACGTTCTCGCTGATGAACCGTACGGCGCCGTCGGCAAACAGCACGTGCATCCCGCCGCGAAAGGGGCCGCCGATGCCGTCGGGCCCGTTGATGTAGGGCTTCTTGGTCAAGGCCCGGACCGTGCTCGTGCCGCCGGCGCCCCAGGCGCCGAAATCTTTCGACGCCTCAGATACGGCCATCGTGTTCGACGTGCCGTCGAGAATATCGCGGAATGAGCAGGTGCGATTGTAGCCGAAGATTCCCGCCTTCACGTCGTCAACGTCCAGCAGCGGCCCGTCTTTTCCCAGACCGCCGATGCCAACATAGTGTGTGTGACCGACCTTGCCGTTGGCGTCGACGGTGAGCGCGGGGTTCAAATACGTCGGGATCTGCACTTTCAGGATTCCCAGGTTGGCGTCGTCATCCCAGGGCTTGTCGAAGGCGATCTGATTGTAGACGGGCGCCTGGTCGAGAAAGGGCAGGACGTCGGCCTGCCAGCTCAGCCGCTGTTCGGGCTTGAGCTTGTCGTTCTCGTGGGTCCCGGCGGGCAGGTGGTTGTGAACGTCGTGGAAATTGTGCAGGGCCAGTCCAATCTGTTTGAGGTTATTCTTGGATTGTGACCGCCGGGCCGCCTCGCGCGCCTGCTGGACGGCGGGCAATAACAGCGCGACCATCACCGGCGCCGCTGCCCCGGCGCTGCCGATCCCCGCTCCGCCCAGAAAGGGAACGGCCGGCAGCGACGTGCGGCTCGTCCAGCGGATCTCCTGATCGGTCACGGAGCACACGGAAACGTTGGGAAACAACGGCTGCGTGACGACTTCCGCCGCAGGCAGATCGGCGATCGAGATCGGCGATTCAATCTGCATCGGTGGCCCGCCAATCATCTGCTGGCGCATCGCGAACACCCCAAACATCGAAGTCAGCAGGGGGGCCGAGCTCAGCGCCGTCCGGTAGCCGTCGCGCGGGTCGGAATAGGTCAGCGACGTGTACTTCGCCGGCAATTCCGCCAGTGCCGCTTTGACTTCAGGAGGCGGCATCCAGCGGTCGAGCTTGCCGTCGATGCGGCGGAGAAACGCATCCACCGTTTGCGGCGACAGGCCTACAATCAGCCACTTTTCGTCAACGGCCCAGGCGGGCGAAATGACCGGAAATCCGGGGAAATTCAGGTACGTCATCTCGCGACCCGAGCGCTGGGCCGCCTGAATCTGCACGAACGGTCCGGCCGCCGGCAGCAACTGGGCAGCCAGTTTTTCGAGAGTAGTGCGCAGCGTTTTGGCGTCATCCACGGCAATGGCGAGGCCTGATCCCAGGCCCATGACCCCCTGCCGCGTGTCGCCGTAGAGCACGAGCAGATCGCCGAGCGGTTCGAACAGCTCTTTCTGAAAGTCGACGCCGATCTGCTGCTGGAATCCGTCGAACTGTGCTTCGAACGGGGGCACCTGGCCGCCGTCGAGCCGTCGAGACAACTCGGCCCCCATTTTGACCAGCCCCTTGCCTGCCGCCGACCAGTCGAATCGGCCGGCGTAAAATCCATCGGTTGCGACGGGCAGGGCCGGCAGGTCTTCGAGTCGAATCGGTTTGGTGTCCCACGCCAGCAGTCCCTCGCGCGGCGACGGGGCTTCGAGCGTTGTCTCGGTCCACAGCGCGCGGCCCTTGAAACCCACGCGCATCGCTGCCGGTCCGAGGCGATCGAGCCCCAGCGATTTCAGGATATCGCTGACCGTCGCGGGGGCCTTGCCGGGCTGCGGCGCCGCGACGGGTATTCCGCCCACGACCTTGCGGACTTGGCTCATGTCGATCCAGGCGGTGAGCGCGACGTCGAAATCGGCTTTCGCGCGATACTTTTTGAAGATCGGGCTGGAATCGAGGCTGGGGGCTTTGCCGGCCGCCGTATTGAGCGCCGTGTCGACGGCCCCGTTTCCGATGGCCACGACCAGGTGCTTGCCTTCGGCAAACCAGCCGATTTCGACGCCGGGCAATTCCGGGAGCTGCACTCGGGTGACGTTGCGAGATCCCACCCGTTCTTCTTCCATCGCGCCGACCGGCATCTGCGCGAAGAGCGCCTTGATTTCGGGGATCGCGGCGGCGCCGCCGGGCACGACGAGCGTCGCCTGTGGGGCAGGGGGGCCGTCGCCGGCATTCGGAACACCGATCGCAAGCTGGAAACCCACCGACCCGAGTTTCTCGATCGCGGTCGCGACCTGCCGGACCGGCGCGCCGCCGGCCTGCATTTCGGCATATTCCGTCAGCCGGGTGAGCACGTCGCTCAAGCCGCTGGCGACAAGCGCATCACGAGCCGCGGTTTTCTCCCACGCGGCGCGGTGCGAGTCGATTCCGTCCCAGCCGACGTACAAGACGGCGTCGGCCGGCAGCAATTTCTCGGGCGGACGGGTCTTTGCATCTTGCGCCAGTCCGGCGGCCAGCCACAGCCCGCCTGCCACCGCGACCAGCGGTGCCGTCCACTTCAAGAGTCGTTGCCGCGCCGTCATAGGATGCTCCTGTTTGTTTAACCGCGAGCCGGGCACCGCCGCGCACAGCGGTGGTCGGAGCGCGTGTTAAACGTTGCTCGGTTTGAAGGAAGACTGCCGGGAATCGGGGATTTGTCTAGAGAATCCGTTCGGCGATCGGCCGGCGGCGCGTTCATTGTTCGAATTTACTTGGCCTGAAGCAAGCGATACACTCAATTCGCCCGTCGGTGAGAATTATTGGCTTAAGTCGCGCGGGGCGCAAAGTGGCGCGATCGTTTCCCGCCTGGCGCGGCCCGTACCGAAGTTCGCAGAGGAATGGTCCTCATGGCCACCACTATGATCGGTAAGTGTCTGCGTCGCGATCCGGCGGAGGTTGTTCCCTGGGCCGAGACGTGCGGCCAGATCAGGCCGCTCATTGAGGAGCGCGACGGCGCGGCCGTCGAGGTGCATCAGGTCGAGATCCACGACGCGAAGCTGCATTATCACGCGAAGACCGACGAAGTGTATTACGTCATCGACGGCGCCGGGACGATGGTGCTCGACGGCGAACAGATTGAGCTGCACAAGGGGGTCGTCGTGTACGTGCCCCGCGGCGTCAAACACAAAGCCGTCGGCAAGATGACGGTGCTCCTGGTGTGCATTCCGCCCGGCGTGCTGAATGATGTGCATGAGCTGGAGTAGGTCAGGCTGGAAAGCCTCACCTGCCTAGATCATATCCAGCTTGCGATGCCGCTCGCGCGGCGGGCGGCTGCATTCGGCGCACAAGCCGTAGACTTCGAGCCGGTGGCCCGTCATGCGGAAGCCGTGTTCGCCGGCGACCTCATCGAGGATTCGCGACAGGGGGGCGTTTTCAAATTCGATCAGCGTGCCGCACTTGGCGCAAATCAGGTGATCGTGCTGCGGGTAGCCGTAATCGTGCTCGTAGACTTCGCGGTCGTGGCTGCGCGCGACCTTGCGGAGCAGGCCGGCCATGACCATGTCGTCGAGCGTGCGGTACACGGTGGCTCGGCTGACGCGCTTGCCGCCGCTGCGGCCGGAAAGCCGGTTGACGAGCTGATCGGTGTCGAAATGCTCGTGGGAGCCAAAGACTTCGTCGACGATCGTCTCGCGTTCGCGAGTCAGCCGCTTGCCGCGTGTGATCAGGTACTCACGAAATTTGTCCGCCGGGCTGACGGCCACCGCAACCGTCGCAAGGTCACTCACGTTGTCCCCCCCACCTGTTCATCATTGGTCGAGTTTCAACTGTTCCACCATCCGATTGAGCGCGAGCTCGAGCTTTTCCGGCGTTTCGTACGTGCCCGCCTCAATGGCCGCCTTGATCTCAGCCAGGCGCTGTTCACGAATACCGGGAGTGCGGCTGGCGTCGTCGAGGAGTTTACCCACCGTCGAAATCTCCACTTCGTCGCGCGGCGAAATCGGCCCCGACGGGGCCGTTTCGATCGGCGGAGAGGCCGTTTCGGGCCGGCTGACGGGCGTCATCGGTCGTGCAGAGCTTAAGCCACGAACGTCCATGTTGCTGTACCCTCCATGTCTGGGTCACGCGACCAGCCCTGCCAGGGGCCCCCCTGGCACAGGCTAAATCGCTTAACGCGTATTGTAGCCGAAAATCGGAGTTTCGATCAATCCGGCCTGTCGGGTCGTGTAGAAGCGGCATCCTGCCGCTTCTGCTGTGTGCGTCCGAACCGAGCGGAATCACCACCGGCACCGGCTTCGGTCAATGACCGGTCTGCCGGGCCGGGTCCAATTCCGATGCGGCAGGATGCCGCATCTACTTATGGCGTTTCGCCGCGCCGTCTTCGGCAGTTATCCCCGGGCGTAAGGGCCGAATTCGGCTCCTAGGGCACCGGCGAATCCGCTGGCGACCGATTCGGCGATTGTCTCCGCCGCACGCAGCACCATTTCGCGGTCGACGTCGAGGTGCGTGCAGGCCCGCAAGCGCTGCGGGCCGCTGGCGTTGATTCGCACGCCGCGACGCTTGAGCTGCGCCGAAAGCTGGGCCGCGTTTCCCAGCTCCGGATCGATGCTGAAAAACACCAGGTTCGTCTCGGCGTCGGCGGGTTCGAGAGTGATCCCGTCGATGGCGCGAATCGCTTCGGCGAACGCTTTGGCGTTATCGTGATCGACCTGCAGCCTGTCGACGTGATGTTCCATGGCGTACAGCGCGCCGGCGGCGACGATTCCGGCCTGGCGCAGCGCTCCGCCGAACAGCTTGCGGACCCGGCGGGCTTTGACGATTTGCTCCTTCGAGCCCACGAGGACCGAACCCATCGGGCAGCCCAGGCCCTTCGAGAAGCAGACCGAGATCGTATCGATGTTGCGGCAAATGTCGGCGGCGCTCATCCCTGTGGCGACCACGGCGTTGAACAGCCGCGCGCCATCGAGATGCACCTTCAACTCGTGGCGGTGCGCCCAGTCGCAGACGCGGTCGATCTGGTCTTGCGGATAGGCTCTCCCGCCACCGGCATTGGTCGTGTTTTCGAGGCAGACCAGGCGCGTGATGCACAGGTGCTGATTGTCGGCGCGGATCTTGCCTTCGAGGTCACCTACGTCGAGCATCCCGTGATTGCCGTTGATCAGCCGGCAGGTGACGCCGCTGAGCGCGGCCGGGGCGCCCTGTTCGAAGTTGGCGATGTGGCCGGTACTCTCGATCAGCAGCTCGTCGCCAGGCAGGCAATGCGTGCGAACACCCATCTGGTTCGACTGCGTGCCGGAGCACGCGAAGACGGCAGCCTCTTTGCCGAGCCGCTCGGCCATTAGCGCTTCGAGCCGGTTGACGGTAGGGTCTTCACCCGACATGTCGTCACCGACTTCGGCCTCGGCCATCGCCCGGCGCATGCCGGCCGTGGGCTTGGTGACAGTATCGCTCCGCATGTCGATGACGGCGCTGGTCATAGTCGAGTGCTGCTTCGGGAAGTTGGAATCGTGCAACGAAATTCACAGTTCTTCAATTTAGCTCCCCGGGTCATCGCCTGCAAACGGCTATCTCGCCATCGGCACCAGAAGCTCGGCGGTTTCGATCCAGGCAGCGAAGTAGGGCTGATCTGCGTCGCGTTCGATCAGATAGATCAGGAACGGGCGGTCAAAAATGAATTTTCGATGGCCGACGGGCGAGTGGTGCGCGCCGCCGCCGCCGTTATCAGCAATCAAAACTGCCTCCGACTCCAGCAGCGCACCAGTTTCATCGAGCCCGAACTTCACGGTCTGAAGCGCCTCGCCGACGTGCATGATCGTTCCACCGATGTCGCGGTCGATGATTTCGGAAAATCTTCGCTCGACACTGATGACAATCCGTGGAACACCGAGTGACTCGCCGTTCACAATCCGCAGCTCGGTGTGCAACGGATCGGGTTGCGATATCCGGAGGCTGACCGCGGC
>JACQFH010000312.1 GCA_016200145.1 Planctomycetia bacterium
GTCTTCAACAGCGGGAATTAAGCTCCGTCAAAAATTAGAACAGTCAGGAGATACGTCATGTCCACGAACGCAACGCCGTTTGAGGCCCCCGCCGGCAGCCCGCTCGACCCAATCCCCGCAAGTCCCGGGCGGGCCAGCGAGCCGCAACTGGCGATCGATCAGATCCAGGGCAATATTTTCCCCGGATTCAACAAAGACCACCAGACGCTGCTGTTTTTACGGATCGATAACCCGACGAATTTTGCCGCCTGGCTCGGCGACATGTCCGATCGAGTCGCGACGACGGGAGATGTTCTGTCATTTAATCGATTGTTCAAGAGCTTGCGGCGCAAGCACCATGGGGAAACGGCTGCGGTCCAGGCGGTGTGGATGAACATGGCGTTTTCATTCGCAGGGCTCAAGATGCTGGAGCAGCCCGGAATGAACCTGGACGACTTCGTCGACGAGGCCTTCACGAAGGGACTGTTGGATCGCGCGGTCAGCGGAGAACTGGGTGACCCCGTCGGGAGCGGCACGGCGGGTGACCCCGGGAACTGGGTTGTCGGCGGTGACAAGAGAGAGCCACACGTCGTGTTGCTTTTCGCGGCCGACGATCGCCATGACTTGAATGAAGCCGTGGCCAGCACTGTCAGATCACTGTTCCCGTCAGTGGATGCCGGGGGCAAAGTCGTCTCGAGCGGGGCCACTCTGCTGTTCCGTCAGGATGGGGATACGCTAACGGGGCCGTTGGCAGGACACGAACACTTCGGATTCAAGGACGGGATATCGCAGCCCGGCGTACGGGGTTTGCTGCCGGACGGCAGCCCGCTGACACCGAGCCAGAACGCGCTCAATCCTGGCCAGGGAAAGCCTGGTCAGGACCTTCTGTGGCCGGGCGAATTTGTATTTGGCTATCCGGGGCAGGACCCGAAAAAGGAAATCGATGAACCTGGGAAGGATCCGCTTAAGAATAAGGAGCGCAAGGCTCCTGAGTTTGCCCGTAACGGATCGTTCCTGGTTTTTCGTCGGCTGCGGCAGGATGTTGGCGGGTTTCATCGGTTCCTCGGTCAATTGGCATCGCAGTTTGGAGTGGCCCCGGCGTTTGTCGGGGCGAGAATGGTGGGGCGCTGGCCGAGCGGAGCGGCGGTCGTCATCTCACCGGCCGTCGACGACCCGGAGCAGGCGAGCGACGATTGCAAAAACAACAACTTCGAATTCGCCAAAGAAAAAGAAGAGGATGACAAAAAACCTCCCAGGCCCGTCGCCCTTCCGGGTGAAGTCTGCGAGAACGTCACTCCTCCTGAGCACGATCCGGACGGCCAGAAGCTGCCTTTCGCCGGGCACATCCGCAAGGCGTATCCGCGAAACGACCAGTCGTCCACGATTCCGAGCTTGAACGAGAGTACGACCCAGACGCACAGGCTTCTTCGCCGCGGCATTCCGTATGGTCCGCAGTCAGCGTCCTCCCTGTGTGCGCCGATGGATGACGGCGTAGACCGTGGACTGCTGTTCCTGGCCTACCAGGTCTCGATCGTCGATCAATTCGAGTTCGTCACGAAAAACTGGGTGAATAACGCGGACTTCAAAGAGGACGGGACCGGATTCGACCCGATCATTGGACAGAACTCCGCAGATCCGACCCGGCGACGAGCCTTCAAGCTCGGACTGCCCGGCGAGACTGCGCCGATTGAAACGGACCAGGACTGGGTCGTCCCGACCGGCGGCGGATACTTCTTCGCGCCGTCGATCGCCGGACTCAAGGCCCTTGCCAGCGTAAAGCCACCGGCGAAATCCGTTGCCGGATCAATCAAAAAGAGCAGGACGCACAAGAGGAACAAATAGCCGCACTCCTGCTGTCAAAACCGTTCATCCCCTGCATTCGAGTCAACATTTCAGACGGGAGCATGCTCATGGCGTTGATCGATCCTGTGAAAGCGCTCTGCAAAAAGCTCAATCTCAACTCCGGATGGAAAGCGCTCCTGGCGAAGCACGGACTGGACGTTGGGGTTGCCAATCTGGCCAAGGCCCTGGGCGATCCGTTGACCATCGATCGCAGCCTGTTGGGCTTCGGGGATTTCGCGAACGACGGTGTCCGGGCGATTGAACCCGGGTCGCCGTCGCGGAGCCTGTTCTTTCATGCCGTGGCCTGTCCGAATGTCCTGCAGGATCCGAATGGCGTGCCGCTCGATCTGTTTCCGACTCCTGCGGAACTGGATGCCGTGGAGAATTACATTTTCGGCGTGCAGAAACTCAAGCTGACCGATGTGATCGCGAAATTCCCCGGCAAGCCGTTCGCGGTTGTCGTGTTCGCTTGCGAATACCGGCCGGCCCCGGAGACCACCCACCGTCAACATGCCGATATGGTCTTTTCGAGGACGGGGAATGCGCGCGTGGGAAGTCGTCCGGCCCGCTATGTACCGGAATTCCGTGGCTTTCATCCGGAGGTTCCGGCGGAACCGTTTGGCATCGCGGTATCACCGGCCAGATATGCGGCCTATCTGGCTGTTCAATTACTCGGAAGTGCCCCGGAAGTCCATCGCATGGGGGCGGCAGACGATGGAAAAGATCCAACTCGCAAGTTCTGGGTTCCCGTTCATAAGCTGTTTCCGGGGGCTGAATGTCTGGATGGGCTGAACCTTGTCGTGAACTTCAAGTCATCCCATCTTAACGAGAAGATCTTCCGCGCGCAAAAACTGCTCGGAAACAACCCGCCCGATGCTCCCCCGTTTCGGATCAGGAAGGGACTGGCGGAATTGTCGATGGTCCCCGATCTCGGGCCCGGCTGGATCGTGCCGGTGGTCCACCCTCACCTTGTGGAAGAGGCAAAAGATGCTGCCGGGAAGGATGTGACGTTCCTGGTCCCCAATGACGACTCCGGGAGTTGGGCGACCGTTGATTTGTGGAGCATATTCAACAACGGAGATGCGGGACCGGCCCCGGAGTACCTGCATGCTCGAACTGAGGTTCTGCCCGACGGAACGCGCCGCGATCTCAATCAGTTCAACGCGCCCTCGGCGTCCTTTCCGCAGGATCTGCCCGTTGACGAGCGAGTGCGAAAAGGGGGCTACAAGGCTCTGCACTACGTCGACTTCACGGCCGACGGATTTGTAGACGCCGCATGTTCCCAGGTGCAGGGAGCTGGCGGCGTCTCTGCAAAGTCGGTTCCCGCATACTCGATTGTCGCAGCGCCGGATTTTTTCCCTGCCACCGGTCAACGGGAGCTTGTGGACTGGGTGAATTCGAACGCGGTTCCCGACAAGGTCAGATTTCAAGTTTGGGGACAAGACAGGCCCGACACAAATCCTCCAAGAAAAGGACAGCCTGAATCCTTGAACAACCAGAGATTTCCGGCCAACTTGCAACTGCCGGGAAGCCCGTTTGTCGAAACCGACAGGACAATCACGGCCATTGTGGGGTTGCCACAGCCAAATTCGCACAGTCCCGCAGCCGATTCTGATCTTTTGCGACGTTATTCACATCTTCCGGATGACGCCGCCGGCGTTTTTGCACCGGGCTGGGAGGTCAGCATCGACTTTTTGAACAACAAGCCGCACCTTGCCGCTTACGGACTTGGAAGCCCGTTTCCGGAAGACTCAAAACTCTGCGCGGCGCTGAGCTCATTCTGGCCCGCCGTCGCTCCTGATGTCACAAGGACAATGGACACTGCCGATGCGAATCTCTCGGGTACGGTCATTCCGATGACGGATGCCGAGATCGGGCAGACCGGCGGCTTGCCGTGGGATGGCGTTCCGGGGCCGGTTGAAGTCGCTGTGGGTGGCGCTGCGTTTGCCGAATACAACAGTTTCGTCCATGCGGACTATGTGCGCAATGCATTGGCCGACAAATTCTCGCTGCGACTGACATCCAAGGTCGATTTCAAAGCCTACACCGATCGCATTTTCGGCATGTTGTGCGGTTATCTGGCATTGGGGGTCGAGCGCACGTCTGCGGCCACGAACCCCGCTTTGTCAAATCTGCCGAAGGAAAGGGATCAATGGATCGTCCTTTCCTTTAAGGAGCTCGCCGTCGGAGATCCGGAGTTGACGCGGGCGACGCTCGATACCGGCGTTAACCCCAACGGTTCCCATTTCCGGGCCACGATTTTTCGAGCAACGAACAGTAACCTGAAACCCATTCCGTTCTCGACTCCCGCCAACTTCCGGAAACGACAGATCCCGATTACCGGCCGCATCGAGCTCATTTTGGCGCCGACAGACAAGACGGTCTTTCTCAAGAAGCCCAATGAACTGAAGTGGAGGCTGGGTGTCGTCAAGTTTGTATGATGCCGACTTGCTGGTTTTGGGAGGGGGCCCCGCCGGGTCTGCTGCCGCAATCACGGCGGTGGATGCCGGGCTGACGGCGATCATCATCGAGCGGGAGGAATTCCCGCGTCCTGCTCCCGGCGAGTCTGTCCATCCGGGAATACAGCCGTTGCTTCGCCAGTTGGGTGTCGAAACAGAAGTTCTCGATGCGGGATTTCTCCGCCATCCGGGTTATCTCGTCCGGGCCGCAGCCAGTGAGCAGTACGTGCCGTTTGGCGAGGACGCAGACGGTCCGTGGCTGGGATTCCAGCTGTGGCGGCCTGATTTCGACGCAATCCTGCTGGTGCGCGCCAGGGCCGTCGGAGTGTCGGTCATGCAACCAGTGACAGCCACGGGCTTGATTTTTGACCACGGCAAGATCGCTGGAGTCACAACATCGCAGGGGTCGCTCCGCGCCCGTCATGTCATCGATGCCACGGGCCGTTGGCGCGCAGTCGCCCGGTGGCTGAATCTGGCGTGGCAGCGCCACGGCCCGGTCCGTCGAGCCTGGTACGGCTATGCGAGCGGTCGCTGTGCGGACCGTGATGACATACCCCTGTTTGCAGCAGACGTTGAGGGATGGACGTGGATCGCCCGCGTTCGAGCAGACACATTCGCCTGGACCCGGTTGAACTTCGATGGAACCCGTCCTCCGCACGATTGGTTGCCGCCTGAGCTGGTGAAACTCGAACCTGTCGGTACGACGCATGGTGCCGATGTGACCTCGGAGGTGGTCCGGCAGACAGCAGGGGCGGGATATTTCCTGGTGGGAGACGCGGCCGCCGTTCTCGATCCGGCCGCCGGGCACGGTCTCTTGAAGGCGCTCATGTCCGGAATTCAGTCTGGCCATCTGCTTTCCAACATGATCCGCGGTGCAGTCCCTGCAGAAGCGGCGGCGGATCATTATTCGAGTTGGGTTCACAACTGGTTCCAGCACGATATCGCCGAACTCAATGCCCGGTACGCCAGGTTCTAAAACAGGGAAGCGGTTCAAATCAAATGTGCGGTTGGTCAAGGGCATTGAACCGTTCGAGCGGGGAGTCTTTTCGCGCACTCGTCCTACTGGGGTCGCTTCCATCGGCCGATGTTGATATGATTTTGTATCACACAATCATCGCTATTCCGTCGAGATCTCACATGCCGCACACTCTCTGCCCGGGTCCGGTGCCTCGCCGCGAGTTCATGCGGGTGGGCATGCTGGCGCTGGGGGGGTTGACGCTGCCCGAATTACTGCGGCGCCGCGCCGTCGCGGGTGATGGCGCGAGGCAGACGTCGGTGATTCTCTTCTGGATGTGGGGCGGCCCCAGCCAGCTCGAAACGTACGACATGAAGCCCGAGGCGCCGCAGGAGTACCGCGGCCCCTTGAGCCCCATCCGCACCAACGTACCGGGGATCGAGATCTGTGAATACCTGCCGCTGCAGGCGCAGATGGCCGACAAGTTCTCGATCATCCGTTCTCTGCACCATGAAATGGCTGCGCACAATGACGGCAGCATCGAGGTGCTGACGGGCAAGACGCCACGTATTCCCGATCCCACGTCGCAGGCCCGGTCGGAACACCCCGATTTCGGCATGGTGGCCAGTCACGTGCGAGGCGGCAGGGCCGATGGAATGCCGCAGTACGTGGGCGTGCAGCGGGCGCCGTTCATGACGATGCCCGGATATCTCGGGGTGGCCCACAAGGCCTTTGAGACGGGCGATCCCTCAAAATCTGGTTTCGCGCCTCAGAACCTGACGCTGGCGACCGGCATCGACAACGATCGCCTGGGCGACCGCAAGTTCCTGGTCGGACAGTTCGACCGCTTCCGCCGCGATCTTGACTTGAGCCGATCGCTCGACGGCGTCGACAGTTTTCGCTCGGCCGCCTTTCAACTGCTGACCAGCCGCAAGGTGGCCGACGCCTTCGACATTCAGCAGGAAGATCCGCGCTTGCGTGACCGATATGGCCGGCATCGCTGGGGACAGAGTTGCCTCATGGCCCGCCGCCTGGCGGAGGCAGGCGCAGCGGTGATTAATATCGATGCCACGGCGCCCAATGACACGACCAAGAATTTCAGTTGGGACGACCACGCCGGCGCCTTTCACCTCGATTACGCGCAGCGCGAACGCCTGCCCCAGGTCGATCAGGCCCTGTCGGCCCTCGTGCAGGACCTGCACGACCGGGGGCTGCAAAACGACGTACTGGTGCTGGCCTGCGGTGAATTCGGCCGCACGCCGCGAGTGACGTATGCTCCCAAGAACTTCTCAGACCAGCCTGGCGTAGGCCGCGACCACTGGCCGCAGGCCTTCAGCGCCTTCATTGCCGGCGGCGGACTGCGCATGGGCCAGGTGGTCGGGGCGACGACTTCGAAATCCGAGTATCCGGTGCAGAATCCCGTGACGCCCCAGGACCTGCTGGCGACCGTGTATCGGCACCTGGGGATCGACCCCCAGCGGATGATCTCGGATTTCTCGGGCCGCCCTGTGGCCATCCTGCCGGACGGCAAGCCGATCGCCCAGTTGATCTGACGCATTCTCTGAACCTTTGCGCAGCATTCATCGGGGATTCACGGAGACCAGTCATGATCTCCCGTGTCAAACGTGCCGCGCCGGGCGGCCGGTCTGCATTCAGAAATCCCTGCTGCCACGGAGGACAACGTGCTCATTTTGTCGCGAAAACTGGGAGAGTCTGTCCGCATCGGCGATGAGATTACAATTCGCGTCGTCGAGCTGCGGCGCAGCCGGGTGCGGATTGGAATCGATGCGCCGCTGTCGATTCGCGTTCAGCGCCAGGAGCATGCCATCCTGGAAGACTGCGTGGGCCAGATTGACGACCTGTCGATCGGCGATGAATTGCTGCTGGGCGTCGCATCGGACTCCGATTGACAGGCGCCCGAATCGCCTCAAATCTGGTTTTTTTGGGGATTTCGGCGACTTGGGCAGCTTCTGGCGATTGAAATCCCGGTCAGCGAGTTGCTGCCTTGAACTCCACGGTCCGAGTCGGCAAAATGATCCAGTCTCTCATCGGTTTATTCCGGGACTGGAGGCTTGCCCCGTGGCCACTCGCTCGTTGTCGGAACGGATTGTGGACGTGCTCACCGTGTGTTCGGAAGGCCCTTCGCGATGGCCGGACGACCTGCGGGGTGACTGTTCGCTGATCCATGCCCGGTACGAGGCTTTGAAGCTGGACTTGGGTACCTCCGAGGCCTGGAGACAGGCCAAGGCGGAATGGATCCAGCGCAGCCTGCGGGAATCGGGGCTGGCGCGGATCGTCTATCACTTCCGCGATCGCAAATCGAGATTGACGTAAACCGCGGCGATTGCGATATATACCCCGTTTTCCCGCCTCGCCCGGTTCCACGAACCTGTGCGGCGGCGCGGATTGCATTGAATAACGCGGGTCTCGAACGGAATCGAGTCGCCTTATGCCGCCTGTCGGTGAACTTCAACGAGGGAACGACGCGCCTGCCAGCAAACGCGGGGCTGCGGAAGAACCTGAACCCCTGACCGTGGAACAACGCCTGGAGCGCGTCGAAAAATCGCTCCGGCGGTCTCGCCTCGTCAGCCTGTCGCTGCTGCTGATGGTCCTGGGGCTCGGCGGGGGTCTGGCCTACGACTTTCTCGGCGTGCGCGGGACCGTGCGGGCCCGGCGGCTGATCGTCGTCAACGAGCGTGGCACGGCGGTCGAGATCGAAAGCAATGAAGACGGCGACGGAATCGTCAGCATCCACGATTCCATGAA
>JACQFH010000313.1 GCA_016200145.1 Planctomycetia bacterium
ATTCGACGGGGGGGGGGGTGAATCGACGGGAATTCCAGCGAGTTTATCTACTGGATTCGACGCGGGGGTGCAACCAATCCGCTGTGGTGTGTTCAATGCAGACCGTTGTTTCCGGTTACCGGGGATCGGTAGAATTGAGACCGACATGGCCGAAAAACCTCTCATCCGCTGTCCGCACTGCGAGACAAGTTTCCGAGCGAAAGACCGGTCCATTGTAGGCCGCAAGGCGCGCTGCCCCGAATGCCGCGAGGGGTTTGTTGCGGAAGAGTGCGACGACGAACCGGACGAATTCGCCGATGATGATGCCCCCGTGCACGCGCCGCCCCCCAAATCCCGTCGGTCGCGCCCCGCGCCGCAGCGCAGGCCCCTGTCGAAGCGAACCCGGCAGCAGATCGTTCGCTGGAGCGCCATCGCGGGGGCAGTTGTCGTGGCGGGAATCGTCGTGCTGTCGGTCGACTGGCAGGGCCTGATCAACCGGTCCGGCCTGTTTACGGACACTCCCGAAAAGCTGGCCGCCAAACTGGAGAAAAGCCGCAGTGCCGCACAGGCCGTGCTGGCCTCCGGCGCCAAAGACAAGGCGACCAATTCAAAAATTGACGCTTCGGAACGGGAGCTCGCCGACCTGTTCCTGCGGATCAGCCGGTTCGAACCGGTCGCCGACGAGACGTATGACGATCTGCTGCAGCGCTTTCCCGGCGCATTCGCGAGCAGCGCGGGGGGCGGCGACCCGCTGGCGGGCGTGCTCGCAGGGCTGACGCGATCACGGGCGGGCGCCGGTGCGATGGACCCGCGAGAACGACAGCAGGATCGACAGGTGCGGTCGCAACTGGGGCTCGGGCCCGATCAGAATTACCGCGTCAAAGAGACGCAGGAAGTCCGCGATCCGTTTGGAAACGTCATGGGAAAATGGATTGTCGTGGAACATGAGACGCCGGGCGCCGCCGCCGCGCGGCGCGGCAACCAGCTTCGCTCTGCGATCGGCAACTTGTTCGACTCGCTCTCGACGATGTCCCTCAAGTCGCGGGAAGACGAGGCGACAAATGCCCTGCGCATCGGCTTGCGCCGAATTCCCGAGCCGCGCAACACGTCCGAAAAGCAGGAGGCCGAGGCCGTAAGCACCATGCGAGACCTGATTCGCCGCCTGGCGCACGTCTCGTCGGTTAAGGAGTTCGATGCGCTCATCCCGGAGTTCGAAAACGCGGCGACGCGCCTGCGGCGCAGCCCGGCGGGAAACAAATCAGACAAATCCGCAGCGTCAGACGACTCAGAGGAATCAGACGATGAATCCCAGACGGAAGAACAGATCCGGGCGGCCGACCTGTACCGCCCCTACTTCGCACAGAGCGTGCTGCAGATGCGTGCCGTGATCAATCAACTCGAGGGGCGCTATCCGCCGCGGGCCCCGTTTCGCAAGGCCCTGGCCAGCCTGCAGGCGTCGATTCCCGACCGCAAGCTGGCGAAAAACCTGACCCCTGCGAGAAAGATCGCCGGCGTGGCGGATGAAACTGCCGGCGGGTTTGCGTTGGATAAATCGCCGTCACGTGCCAGGTCCGGGGCAGATGATTCGCCACCCCGCGGCGGGTTCGGGTTGGATGACAAGCCGTCGGGCGGGGGGTTCGGACTGGATGACTCACCGTCTCCCCAGGAGACCGGGGGCAACTCGCGGCGCGACGCAGAAAAGCCGGGCAGAATGTCCGACGGCGTACGGGAAATGATCGATGGGTTCGCCAAGCGCAACGGAAAAGACAAAGTGCTGCTCGTCAAGTTCGCCGGACTCACACTGCGCGGATCCGTACTCGAAAACTATCTCGAACGCATCAAGAAATTGACCGGACCGAGCCGCGACACCGTGTCTTACGCCCTGCCCGACGCGACGTGGATCGGAGTCCAGTACTCAGGCGATCTGGACAAGATTGCGAAGCAGATCGATTTCGGCAAAGCCATCGAGATCGACGCCGACACGCGGACGATCACGGTTGAGGCAGGGCATGCGCCGCCGCAGTAGTGTCTGTGAATTATTGTAGGGTGGACTTCAGTCCACCCGAAAACTGTCACGCGGGGACCAAAGTCCCGCCTACGATAAACGGACGGCACACGGAGTGTGCCTGCCACGAATCGTCACTCTTCGGCAACCGTCGGCACCGCGGCCACGATGTCCTGGACGAGCTTCACGAGGACTTCGTGCGTCACCTGCAGGTCGCAGGGGGTGCGATCGGCCTGCCCGGCGGTGCGCACATAGCGGCGCAGGCTGAGCACGCCCGGGGCCCGCACCAGCATTTCGTAGAATGTCGTCTGGTCGGGCTGCTTCGTCGGCGGCGTCGAGCGGACGAGCACGGTCTGCACTTCGGCGTCGGCTTCGAGGGGACCGATGTGCTCGAGCAGGTAGGTCACCTTCCGGCACAGGTTTTCGGCCCACGTCTTCAGCCGGTCGAATGGAACGCCCTGAAGCTCGTCGGCCGCAACCCGCAGCTCGGCAAAGGCGCAGCCGAGCGAATCGACGGCGGTAAAATCGACTTCGACGGCGGTGCGCGTCCCCGTCGCCCAGCCAATCGTTTTCGGAAAGGCCGATCCTTTGAGGCCCGCCAGAGATTGCGTGATCTGTGCTTGCAGCGACATACGTTCACCTGTTCAGCCCGCTCCGGGCGTCCTTTCCCGTGGAATCAGGTCATTTCAAAAGTCTCTTATTTAATCATTCGGCGCAAGCGGCAGGTTGTCCACCCCAATTCCGCTCATTTTTCCCGAACTTCATGGCTCGAGCCGTCAAATGACAGGATCGAAGGCTTTTCATCGACGACCGTCTCGATGTGCACCGGGCGCCGCCACAGCTTGTGCAGGTTGGCCAGGGTGTCCTGGGCATAATCCTGCTTGAGCTCGATCCCCTCGTGCTGGTGCAGCAGATACAACTCGCCGCGGTTCCGGTAGTTGCCGTCCTGCACGAAAATGAACGGCCGGCCGTGATTCGTGAGGGCGTTCAGAAGCTGCGTCTTGATGGTCTGGAACTCGCGCGAGGCGATTTCGTAGTAATTGGTCGACTCATTGAATCGGTACGAGAAGAAGTTCTGCTTGACGCAGAACTCGGGTGTGAGAAACGTATCGATGAACGTCACGTCGTTATGGATCCGGCGGACTTCGAAAATCTTCTGGCGCCCCAGGCCGAGCTTCTTGTCCCAGTTGGCCCGCTCGCGGGCATCGGTGCAGGCGTCGTAATCGGCACCGAACTGGCCCCGGTTCCAGCGCTCTTCGATGTCTTTGAGCAGCTCGATCCCGAGTTTGTACGGATTCAGCCGGTTGCGGCTCGTGGCCATCGTCCCGCTATGATGGTCGGCATAGTCGACCAGCTCGGCATCGGTCAGGCCATGCCGCGTCATGATCTTGCTGTGCCAGAAGCTGGCCCAGCCCTCGTTCATGATCTTGGTCTGGCCCTGCGGCGCGAAGTAATAGGCTTCGTCGCGAATGATCGAGAGCACGTCGGTCTGCCATTCCTTGAGCGGTGCGTAGTCGAGCAGAAACAGCAGCACGTCGCGCTGTGGCTCGTCGGGGAACGACCGCTTCTTTTCTTTTTCCTGCTCCTGCTTTTCGCGGGCCTCGACCTCGGCCCGCAGCACGTCGGGCGGGTTGATGTACGTTTCCATGTAGTCTTTCGACCGGAACTTCGTGCCGCTGCCGGGGTGTTCTTCTTCGCCTTTCTCGGATTCGCTCGCCAGCGCGCTGGCGACGGGGCGCTGCGGCGGCTCTTTGCGGCGGATGTGGGGCGAGTAGATGTCAATCAGGTCTTCGAGCGACAGGCACGCGTCGATGAACTGCTCGACCACTTCGTAGCCGAAGCGATCGATGTACCGCGACACGCGCGCAGCGTGGTTGGCCATCTGATCGAGCATGCGGCGATTGGTCTGCGAAAACCAGGCGTTGTTCTTGAAGAAATCGCAGTGGCCGTACACGTGGGCGATCACCAGTTTCTGGTCGAGCATCGGGTTGCACGCCAGCAGGTACGCGTAGCACGGGTCGGTATTGATCACCATCTCGTAGATTTTCGAGAGGCCGTAGGCGTAGCTCTTGGTGAGCTCTTCATACTGGGCCCCGAACCGCCAGTGCGGGTAACGGACCGGAAATCC
>JACQFH010000314.1 GCA_016200145.1 Planctomycetia bacterium
AAGATGATCGTCTGTGGTTCCTGTCGAACCGGGCCGAGGTCGTCTGCCTCGACACGAAAGGGTTCTACGACGGCGAAGACGACGGTCCCGTGACGGGAGTCTGGAGCAAACTGTTCGAAGTCGTTGCAGACCTGGGTCAATGGGCCAAGCCGTCGGACTCGGGTGAATTCCCACCCATGGGCCGATCGACGCTGCAGTTCCTGATCGACGGACTCAAGATCGCAGGCGGCATTCCGTCGAATTACTTTCTGAAACCAACCGGGCAGCCGCTGCAATGGACGGCATTGATCGGCCAGGATCCGACCCCGTTGTTTCACGTCGCGCTCACGCGCGAGGAGATCGTGATCACCGGACTGAACGGCAGCGACAAAGAGGTTCGCATCAATTCCGATTTGACGGCGGAGCTGGATGAGCGACGATTTTCTCCCGGCCTGCAGACCCTGTTTCGTTCGAAAGGCATCGAGCTGGCAGAGGACGCGTCGGTTTCTGTCACACAACCCGGCGCCTCGTGGACGCTGACGGCAAAAGTGGCCGGACATCCAAGCAGTTTTCACCTGAAACGTGAAAAGGGGTCGTTCGTCTGCGAACGACAGATTGATACGACATCTCCCGAGGAAGCCGACATCGTCTGGACGTTCGACATGATGAAAGAGCTCGGCGTCCGCCAGCACAACGCGGCGACCTGCGCTCCTACGATCTGGGAAAACGTGCTGTTCGTCTGCACTTCCAACGGCGTCGACGAAACCCACCGATCGATCCCCGCCCCGGATGCCCCGAGCTTCATCGCGCTCGACAAGCGCAGCGGAAAAGTGCTGTGGACCGACAATTCTCCCGGATGCAACATCATGCACGGGCAATGGTCGTGCCCCGCTGTGGGCGTATTCGACGATGTGCCCCAGGTGATTTTTGCCGGGGGCGACGGGTGGCTCTACAGTTTCCGGGCCGATCGGTGGGACGACGGACGGCCAATCCTGCTCTGGAAATTTGACGCCAACCCGAAGGATTCGGTCTACAAGCTGGAACGAGCCACGCGTAACCCGATCATCGCGGTGCCGGTCATCCACGACGGACTCGTCTACGTGGCGGTCGGCGAAGACCCGGAACATGGTGAGGGGAACGGCCACGTGTGGTGCGTTGATCCCACGAAACGGGGGGACGTCAGTGCGGAACTGGTTGTCGATGACGAAGGATCGGTGCTCCCGCACCAGCGAATCCAAGCCAGCGCATCTCCCGTTGAATTGTTTTACATCGACGACGCATCCGAATCGGACGAACTCGATCGGGGAATCGTCCCGCGGTCTATCCGCGCGCAATTCCGCAAGGTCGGCCTTTCATTGCCTCCGTTCGACAAAGTCGAGACCACAGTGAAGGGTCAACAGTGGAACCTGCGCGTCCTGTTAAATGGTCGGGAGCAAGAAGCGATCTTGTCTGCTCCTGTCCGATCGCTGCATCAGCAACAGCGCCGGATCACAGCCCGCCTCATCGTCAAGACATTCGTGATTCCCAATCCAAAGTCCGCCGTGGTCTGGCACTACACGGGTCACGACAAAAATGGAAATGGAAAAGTCGATTTTGAAGAAACGATGCACCGCACGATCGGCGGGCCGGCCATCAAGAACGGCCTGCTGTTCATCGCGGACGCGTCGGGCCTGGCCCATTGTCTCGACGCCAGGACCGGCAAACAGCACTGGACGTGCGACTTGCTGGCCTCGACCTGGGCGACGCCGCTGATCGTTGGTGATCATGTTTATGCGGCGGACCAGGACGGCGATATTGCCATTTTCGCGCTGTCAGCCGATGCGACAAAATCGGTGAAAGTCGTCAAGCAGCCGAACGCTCCCGATTCCGAGCAGCCGATCCACGAAATCAACGTGACGATCCCCGTGTACACGACGCCGGTTGCGGCCCACGGTGTGCTGTACATCGCGACGTTCAATCGTCTGTTCGCCATCTCGCACGAGGGAAAATAGCCATTCGTCCGGCTAAATCTGAAATCCAATATCTAAAATCCAAAATGATCGCCCGGCGGGCCAGCCGATACTATTGATAACGGAATCTTGCCACGCCGCGGGACGTGCTGCGCGCCGATTCCTCGGGTTGCTCAGGGATGATGTCAACCGATGACCCAGCAAGAGGTTATGGATTACCGCGTCGAGCTCGACACCTTTTCGGGACCGCTCGACCTGCTGCTGTATCTTGTCCGCCGGCAGGAAGTCGACATCCTCGATCTGCCGGTCGCCGACATCACCGCGCGCTTCCTGGAATTCGTGGAAGTGCTGCAAGTCCTCGATCTGGACCTGATCGGCGACTTCATCGTGATGGCCAGCAGCCTGATCGAGATCAAAAGCCGCGTGGCGCTCCCCGGCCCCGACGAGGCTCCCGAGCTGGTCGAAGCCGACGAGGACCCGCGTGCCGACCTTGTCCGCCAGTTGCTCGAATACAAGCGCTTCAAGGACGCGACACGCCTGCTCGAAGACCAGGCGGCCGAATGGCAGCAGCGGTATCCGCGCCTGTCGGATGACCGCCCGCGCGCCGCCGGCGACCCGTCGCGCGACCTCATCAAGGAAGTCGAGCTGTGGGACCTTGTCAGCGCCCTGTCGCGCGTGTTGCGAAAGAACACCGAATCGGCTCCCGCCACCGTTCTTTACGACGAAACGCCGATCGCCGTCTATATCGAACGCATCAAGGCCCGCGTGCTGGCCGAGCAGCGCGTCACTTTCAGCTCGTTCTTCGCCGGCAAGAACTCGCGCAGCCAGATTGTCGGCATCTTTCTGGCGCTGCTGGAGCTGCTGCGGCACTATAAGTTCCGCGCCGAGCAGCCTCAGGAATTCCACGAGATCTGGATCCTGCCGCCGCTGCCGGGAGCCGTGCCCGATGCGGCCCCAGTCGCGGCGCCTGAAGTCGCGCCTGAAGCGCCGGCGCTGCCCGTCTAGCGTCGAGGCGCAGCCGAGTCGTTTTTGCGAGTCGGCGCTCGTGGGCAACTCTTGCAGATTCTCGGCTGCGACTCGACGCTAAACGGCGGGCTGCGACTCGACGCTAAGCGATGGCAAACTGCGACAGTGTCTCGATCGCAGGCGAGACGCCGTATCAATCCGCAGAATTCGCACGATCGCGGCGCGTTTCCGCTTCAAATCACGAGGCTGCGTCTTTAGAATCCTGTTCCGACGCGATTTGCCGAAAGCCACTGCCCGCGGCAGTTCATCTGATTCACAGGGAGACGACCATGAAGGGGAATGCCAAGATTATCGATGCCCTTAACGCCGGGCTGACCATCGAACTGACGGCCATCAACCAGTACTTCTGCCAGGCCAAGATGTGCAAGAACTGGGGCTTCCAGAAGCTGGCGGCGAAGCACTACGTCGAATCGATGGGAGAGATGAAGCATGCCGAGAAGCTCATCGACCGCATCCTGTTTCTCGAAGGCGTCCCCGAGATCGCCCGGTATGACGTGATCCGCGTCGGATCCGACGTCAAAGAGCAGCTTGAAAACGACATGGTTCTGGAAACACGCGGCGTCCTGGCCTATAACGCGGCGATCGAGCTGTGCACGCAACTCAAAGATAATGGCAGCCGCGAACTGCTCGATGGCATCCTCGTCGAATCCGAAGAGCACGTCGACTGGCTGGAAACGCAGTTGTCACTGATCAACGACGTGGGCCTGCAGCTCTACCTGCAGCACCAGATCGGCGAAGAAGAGGCCGGCGGCCATTGATTTGCGAGTCTTAGTCGTCGCTTGCCGCGAGGCGCGGAGCGAAAACAGAGCAACCCCGTGCTCGAAATCACGGCGGGCCAACGCGCGATCCCGAGGGGGGTTGCCGTGGCTATCGCATTGCAACTGCCGGCGGACACTCGCCGTGGCTGCAACGCTCGCCACTGAGCAATTATTCAGCTCGTGAATCGGCGGAGGAATCGGGGAATTCCCGTCGGGGACCGTTGCTGGAGTTCAGGCTTAAGCCTGCGCTCTTGCGGGATCGAAACTGCAATTGCAACCGTGGCTGGCAAGCGCAGCGCGGAATGGGTGCAATTCTGCGAATGGCGTCGACTTGCGCAGGCTGCAGCCTGAACTCCAACCTGTGTAACTTGCCGGGCGTCTTCTCTTCGGGGTACAGTATGGGGCAACGCCTGGACGCGCGCATTCGCCGCACCCCTGGACCTCTTTCTCTCACAAGCGGGCTCTCCCATGTCTCATCGTCTGTCGTCGGTCGCGTGTTTTCCGCTGCTCGTTCTCGGGCTCTCGGCTCCCGTCGCCAGGGCTGCCGATATCGATGATCTGATCCAGTGGATCCCGACGTCGGCCAATTCGCTGGCCATCGTCCGCATGAAAGATCTGCTGCAAAGCCCTCACGGCCGCAAGCAGAAATGGACGACTGAGCATAAAGAGGCGTATGCGTCGGGGCTCGTTTCGACGCCGCTGGGTGTCGACCTGGCAGTCCGCGCCACCGAAGTTCGCACCGCCGGCGCCGATCAGGCCGCGACGTACACGCTCTATCGCACCAGCCTCAACGACATGGTTCGCCAGATCGCGCATCGCGACAAAGTGACGATCGACCGCGTCAATGAACTGGTCGCCGTACGATCGCTGCGCGGCCCCTACTTTGTGCAGCTCGCGCCGATGCTGATGGGGTCGGTGCTGCCGTCCGACCGGCAAGTCTTGTCGCGCTGGCTCAAATCGTCGGCAAATCAGCCCCCTGCCGCCGGCGATAACTTTCTGATCCAGGCGATCACGAACGACGAGCACGACCAGATCGTGATTGCCGTCGAGACATCCGACATGCTCGACGCCGAATCGGTGGCGCAGTGGATCAGCTCGCACCCCAAGACCAGAGAGACTTCCAACGTTTCCGAGCTCTCGGCCTTGTTTGCGGGGATGCGCGGCATCCGGCTGTCGGTACAGGTCACCGATAAGATTGTCAGCCGGTTGCAATTGACGTTCAGCCGGCCGGTCGGGTCGAACGCCCCCGGAGTCGAGAAGTGCATTCTGATGTGGCTGGCAGAAGCCGGCGCACGCATCGACCAGTTCGACTCGCCCGAAACGACAACCAAAGGCAACTCGGTGACCCTCGAAGTGCAGATCGACGACGAAGGCTTCCGCCGGATCATCAGCCTGATTCAGACTCCGCATGCCGACGTCTCGCATGCCAACTCCAACGGCAGCGACCGCCCCGCCGACGGCATCGCGTCGCGCACGTATTTTCAGGCGGTGAACAAGCTGGTCGACAATCTCTCGAAGCAGAACCGCAAGGCAACCGAATACAATCAGACGGCGCTGTGGCACGAGAACTTCGCCCGCAAGATCTCCAGCCTGTCGGTCGCCGGCGTCGACCCCGACCTGGCGGCGTGGGGCCACTCGGTCAGCGAGCACCTGCTCGGCCTGGCCAGCTCCCTGCGCGGCACGCCGGTCGAGGTCGACAAGCTCGATCGCAAGATTCGCGTCCAAACCCAGATGAATGCCTACCGCTACGCGTCAACGCCCTACGCCGACCTGTACCGCCCGGGATCCGTAAACGTCACCTCGAACCTGGGTGACGTCCGCGCCGCCCAGAATGAAGCGGTTCTCAACGGCAACGACCAGCGCGACCAGATCTGGACCATGATCTACGACGACCGCACCGCGATCCAGAAGAAGATGGAAGACAAATACAAGATCGTATTCGGCAAGCCGTAGTCGCAACGCAGACGGGTCCACATTCGTCCAACAATTCCTGTTGTCGGCCGAAGAGCACTCTGCGAAAATCTTTCGAATGCACACGGTCCCGGATACCCCCGCCCCGCCCACTCCTGCGGCCGCAGCCGGCAAGCCGGCAATATTCGGCGGTTGGGCGACGTTGTTGTTTGGGGCGGCCATTTTTGGCGGCCTGGCAATTCTGCTGCGAACGCAGCAGGGGGAAGTCTCAGCGACGGCTGCCCACGCCGCGGCGCAGATCGACGAACAGGGGAAGCTGCGTCCGCTCGCGACCGTCCTCGAAACGACCCGCGCGCTCAAGCTGGTCACTGTCACCGTGGATTCCACCGTCAAAACGAAGGTTCGCGACGAGCGCTGGCGTGGCACCGCTTCGGCGTCCGTCCAGGCTCCCGTGCGCTATGTGTACGGGGTCGACCTTTCCGACCTCGATCCCGATTCGATTCGCGTCGGCAGAATCCTGGGGCTGTACGAAATCACGATTCCGCGTCCCGTGCGCATCGCCACCGAGGTCGACGGCAGCCGGCCCGTCGAAGAAGTCGTCGAAGTCAGCGGCACGCGCCTGCGGAGTGTCGCGGGGGAGTTCTACCTGGGCCTGGCGCGCAAAGAAATCTATGAACAGGCGCGGAAATCCACGCTTCCCAAAGACGACATGGAGCGCGTCGAGCGGATGACCCGCGAGCAGGTGGAAGACCTGGTCCGGCGCTTCGTCGGCCCGTCGGCCGACGTTCGAGTCAGGTACCAGCCCGGCGGCAACCGTTGAATGGATTCACGACGATGATCTCGATCCTGCGCGGAATTGGTCGATTGTGGGCCTGCCGGTGGGGCGTCTTGCGCCTGGCCGTTGCCGGAGGGCTGCTCGCCATTCTCGTCGCAGACAATCCCGCGCGCCTGGCCCGCGTGCAGTTTGCCTGTCTGCCGCAGATGGATTACCTGGGCGAGGTCGCCAGGCTCCGGTCCGACCACCGCTATGCCGAGGCGCTGCTCGTGGCCGAGACGGGGATCGCCGAACTGACCGGGGCCGAACGCCAGTCGCTGGTCGAAGTGCAGGAGGCGGTGCGTGCCGAGCAGCAGAGCGTGCTGCGGCGGGGAAAAGAACTCCTGCGCGGGGCGCTGGTCGGTGAAGGCGACTCGCTGGAAGCGCTGATCGGCGCCGTCGCCGCGGACATGTTCGTCGTGGGGGACATCCGCGATCTGGTGATCCAGGGAGGCCGCCTGGCAGTCGACGGAGATTCCGACGAATTGATCCTGGCACTTTCGGCGGTGGGTCTTTTAACGACGGTGATGCCCGAAGTCGACTGGGTGGCTGCTTTTCTCAAAGTGGCCAAGAAAGCCGGCTCGCTCAGCAAACGGATGGTCGAGGCGCTGGTGCGGATCATCCGGCGGGCGACCGACACGCGCGACTACGGCGAGCTGCGCCGCGTGTTCGGAGGCATGCGAACGCTTGTCGAAAAATCGTCACCTTCCGGCGCCCTGCGAATCCTCAGACACCTCGACGATCCCAAAGAAGTGGAACTGATCGCCGATTTCCTGAAGAGGCAGCCCGCCGGCGGTTTCGCTTTGCACGTCGCCGGGAAGGAAGGAGTCGACCTCATCAAGACGGCGTCCCGCGCCGGCGAAGAATGGCTTGTCGTGGCCGCCAAAAAGGGAGATTCCGGGATTGCCTGGCTGCGCAGCGGCGGCCAGCGCCTGCTTCGCCCGCACCTGATCGTGGGAGCCCTCAAAGGACTGCGGAAGGGGACGATCCAGCAAGCGGTGGCCCGCGCCGCCGCCGAATATGACCCGTACGGCTGGCTCGTCATCCCGGCGTGCGCCGCGTGGACATTCCTCGAAGCCATCTGGCTCCTGCGCCGCCTCGCGGCAACCCGCCCGGCCGCGGCGCCCATTGCAGCCTGAAGCCGAAGCGGCCCACCTCCCGCTCGGTCCCAGGCTCTGCCTGGGACCGCACTGCCTCCGAGGCTCTGCCTCGTACACCTCAGAAATCCCCGATCTTTTCATCCCCGTCTCGTGTAAACAGCGCCTGGAGCGTCTGCGGACTGAGGTGCTGCGACAGGAATCGAACCGAACCGTCGGCCATCAGCACCTGTAACCCCCCGACGTGGTCGCTGCTGAATCCTTGCATGTCCGGGATCGTGGGGTGTTTCTTGACGTCCACGTCCTCCGGCTTCATCCACGGAATCGCGGCGTGCGACGCCTCGGCCACCAGCATCGTATTACTGGTGCCGTCGGTGAAGTCTTTAAAGGACACCGATTTGGCGCCGGGGAATGCGCAGTGCTCACCGAATACGGCGGCATAAGCTGTCGTCGTGTCATCGGCTCCGCCGGCATGCGAGGGACATTTGAAAACCGCGGGCATGCGGCTCAGCAGCCGGCTGTTGTTCGGACCGTCCCAGGGTTCCGAAAATTTGTACTCGTCGTACAGGGCTTGCTGATCGAGTTGCGGAAGAATCAACACGCGCCAACTGTGCATCGGCTTGCCGTTGGCGTCGGCGACATACGCCGGCGGCAGCGATCCGTGCTGCTCATGATAATTGTGGAGCGCCAGGCCGATCATTTTCAGGTTATTCTTGCACTGAGACCTGCGGGCCGCTTCGCGCGCCTGCTGCACGGCCGGCAAAAGGAGGGCGACCGGCCCACCCACGCATACGAAAAGAACTCCGAGGACGCCGGCCACGATCAGACCGATGACGAGCAGGCTCGTCGCCTTCCGCGGCCCACGATCCGCCCGCGCTTCCGCCGTGAACTAGCGGATATTGACACCGCAATGCGGGCAGTCTTCTTCGCCGGCGGCAATTTTTTCGGCACAGGCGGGACAGGTGGGCATGATCTGGCCTTTCGAATGATCAAGACGACAATGAATGACTGCGAGGCGCGAGCAGGCGGCGCCGGCTGAAACCAACTCTACCCCTCGGATGGTCCCTTCGCCACCGAGGGGCGGATTGCAGTGCACGCAATTCACCGTTGCCGATGCCGCCAGCGGCAAACGCATGGACTGACATCCGCGCTACGCTTACCGTGCTCTCTCGCCAGCCGGCATGTCGGGAGCGCTCGCCGTGACCGACGTGGAACGGGCGGAAGGGAAGATCGCCCCGCCGGCGATGAATAAGCCCGCCGACAGCAGAATGGCCGCCGGCATGGTCATCAGCCACGCCAGGCCGATTCTGCGGAGCGTCGCGGCCTGAATACCCGACTTGTTCGCCCACATCGTGCCCGCCACCCACCGGTGACAACGCGGGCCCTGTGATCAGAGAGCATCGGTTGCGGGGAATTCATCAATTCTTCACACAGCACAACCGGCAATTTGCCGCAAAATCACGATCAACCCGAGACCCGGCCGCCGCCCATCGAAAAAAGGTGTCAGGAACCGTATCTGAATTGGTTCCTGACACCTTTTGTTTCCCCGGCCACCCGGCTTGCTATTTGCCTTTCTCCGCAGAGGTCGACGTGTCGCCGATAAGTTCCTCCAGCAGTTTTCCCAGGTCGTGGGCGTTCTTGTCGCCGCTGCCGACACGGATCATGCGGACCGCGCCCGTGCGGTCGATCAGCACGGCCTGCGGAATGCCGGTCACGCCGTACGCATCGTGGAAGCCGCTGTCGTTCGGTGTGACGGCAAACCGGTGTTTGAGCTGGTGGTGTTCGGCGAACTTCACCATGGCCGCCTGCTCGAGCTCGGTCGAAAGGTCTTTCACCTTCTTCGGTCGATTGCCGTCTTCGTCCCAATCGTACTGGTAATACCGGGTGACGCCGACGATCACGAGTCCCTTGTCGCCGAACTTCTCGTTCCATCCGCGGAGGTGCGGAAACGTGGCGATGCAGGGGCCGCACCACACCGCCCAGAAGTCGAGCAGGACGACTTTCCCTTTGAGGTCCCCTTCCGAAAGAGCGGCCCCGTTGACCCAGTCCTGCACGTCCAGCGGGATCGCCGGCTTGCCAACCAGTTCTTGGCGCTTGCGACCGGCGGCGATGGTGCGTTCCATCGAAGCCATGTTGCGGTTACTGGCTTCGACCAAATTCTTGACGTTAGGAATCGATGTATCGAGGTCAGCCAGGAATGCTTTCCAGTCGCCCAGCCTTTTTTCGGCTTCGATGGCGTCAGACGACATGACTTCACTGATCGACTGCATGGCGGCGGCGTTGTACGTTGAAATCAGGGGCAGGCTGTCCGGGTGCTTTTTGATCTCCGCGCCGACGAATGCCGCCAGCTTCGTGCGCAGCGGAGAAGCCGTGTCGGGCGCGGTCCGTGCGGCGACGTTGACCTCGAACTGCAGCAGGTTGGCCAGCCGGATCGCGCGCTGCACTTCACCCGGCGCCTCGTCGTACGCCTTGTTCGCCGCCGCCAGCTCGGTTTGCAACAGCTTCCCGGCTTCGGCCGCCTTGCCCGTGTTGAGCATCAAATTGATCTTGTTCGTGCGCAGGTTGCCCAAAGCTAATTCAAGTTGAGGACTGGGGGAGTCTTTCCCCCCCGCTTCCAAAGCCTCAATCGCCTTGTCAATTTTTTCGAGCCCGAGATCACCTTTGCCGCTCATCTGCAGGGCATTCGCTGCCATGCTGGCGGCGCCGACCACTGCCGGCGCGGTTTGAGGATTCTTCGCGAACTGTTCCAGTTGGAAATCGAGATAGGCAACAGCGTGTTCGGCCCCTTCGGCGAACTTGCGGACACGGAAATTCGCCGAATAGAGCTGCATGTGCAACGACCGGACCCGGGGAGAATCCGGGAATTCCTTGAGGGCGGCCTGAAACGCCTCTTCCGCCTCGGCGAGTTTCTGACCCTGCGCGAGTTCCTGGATTTTCTTAACGTCCTCGGCCTCGTCGGCCCGTGCCGTACGAGCCAGAAGCGATGCACTAGCCAGGAACAAACCGATCGCCAGCGTGTGTCGTTTCATGCGCCCCTCGAAGAAAAAAGGTAGACCAGCAGGTCGGGCTGCGAAATGCACCAGAAAACCATTGGCGGTGCCGGCAGAATCGCCGGTCCCCCGCCGCAAAACCGGCTTCCTTTATGTCCCGCCGGAACCCAGAAATCCAGCCTGACCGCGGGAATTCTGCCGGCCCGGACGGATGTCACTTCGGCGACTTGCGGCGGGGCCGCTGTTTCGCCGACACCGACCGGATGATGAGCCTGCCGCGGCCGGTGGCTCGGAAGGGCATCTTCGCCTGGGCAACCACCGCGGCCACGAGCGCGTTAACCTCGCGACGCGAGAGCACGTCCACCGACTCGATTCGAATGAACCGCGTCTGATGACCCGAGCCGAGCAGGAGTTTGTGGGGATCGGGAAGGCTCGCGCCGCGCACGAAACACAATCCGACGCCGCTGGCACCGGCGGCGATTGAAATAATCGAGTCCGACGGGCGCTCGGTGGGACTGTAGGCGATCACGAAAAAATTGTAGTTATCGTAGGCCAGCTCGTACGCAGTCGGAAATCGCTTGCGCAGCGCTTTCCTCACGGCACGAATCAGCGTCTGGAGCTTCGACTCGAACTTGGCGATGAAGCCCTTGAGCCGTTTCTCCGCATCGGCCCGTGACTGACCAACTGTCTTGGCGACTGTTTTCATGGAATCCTGACACACATCGTGCATTAACGAAAATCAACCAAACAGGGCCCGCACCGGCTCGCCTTCCGACAGGCGGTACGGACGGCCGGCGCCGTCATGGATTTCGGTTTCCGGGTCGACGCCGAAGCGCCAGTAGATCGTGGCGGCGAGGTCAGCCGGCGTCACGGGGTCGCTGGCGGGGTACGCCCCCAGCTTCTCGCTTGCGCCGTAAATCGTTCCACCGCGGATCCCGCCCCCCGCCAGAATGGCCGAGTAGCAGTCGGGCCAGTGCTCGCGGCCGACCGTTTTTTCGGTGATCTTCGGCGTCCGTCCGAATTCACCGAGCGCCACAACCAGCGTCGTGTCGAGCAGGCCGCGCTCGTCGAGGTCTTCGATCAGGGCCGAGAGCGCCTGGTCGGCCGGCGGCAAGAGGTAGCCTTTGAGCCGTTCGAAGTTCTGTGTGTGCGTATCCCAGTTCGCCCCCTGCACGCGGAAGTCGTACACGTTGACAAACGGCACCCCCGCCTCCACCAGCCGCCGTGCCAACAGTAGGTTCTGACCGCGCAGCGGAAGGGCCGGCGCCAGTTCCGGCGTGATGTTGTCGATTGGATAAGTGAGACCCGGCCACGCCAGACCGTACCGCTCGCGAACGCGCAACGGCTCCTGCGAGACGTCGAGTGCGCGATGCACGGCAGCCGAAGCGAGCAGCCGAAACGCCTTCTCGTAAGACTCCCGCATTGCCGGCGCCGTCCCGACGTGGCGGTCCATTTCCTGCAGCAGAGACGAGCGACTTTCCAGTCGAGACTTTGACAGGCCATCGGGAAGCAGCAGCTTGTCGGCCCGGTACGTCTGCGTCTTGGAATCACCTTCGATCAAGAACGGGTCGTACGCAGAACCCAGAAATCCGGCCGTCTGCCCCAACGGCGGAAACAAGTTGCGGATCAGGAACGGCGCCGCGGCGTGCGGCAGCACGGCGGGCCGGTCGCGGCGGACGTAGCTGAGTGCCGCGCCGAAACCAGGCATCGACGTCGGTTCGGAAGGCGACGTGAAATTTTCGACGTCGCCGCGAAGCGGAATTCGGCCGGTAAACGTGTGCGTGCAGGCCGAGTCGTGGTTCCGCATTCCGTGGTACATGGTGCGGACCACCGCCACTTTGTGCATGACTTGCGCCATCCTCGGCAGATGTTCACACAGTACGAGGCCGGGAACGCTGGTGGCGATCGCCTGGAACTCGCCTCGCACTTCGCGCGGGGCGGCAGGCTTCATGTCCCACGTGTCGAGGTGGCTCGGGCCGCCGTATAAGAAGATGAAAATGCACGACCGTATCGGCGACAGCCCGGCGTCCGCCGGCGCGGCGGCCACCGCCTGCGCCTGAAATAACCGCGGCAGCGCCAACCCCAGACCCCCGAACCCGGCGGCCCTGAGCCATTGTCGGCGAGTGAAATTCCCGTAGTCGCGTAGCATGGCGTTAAGCTCAGAATTCGCGTTGCAGGCGGGACCTACCAGGGTTTCGACAACCGGGTTTCTTCCCGCGTGATGAATTCCACCAGCGCCGGACGTCCTTCCGCAGCGCGAGAGCCGAATCCCGTGACGGCGATCGCCCGCTTGAGGGCCGGAACGATCTGTGCCGGTTCGGTCACGCGCTCGACTGCCACGCCCAATCCTTCGGCGACTTTGCTGTAGTCGCCGGTCAGGTAGCGAGCGCGATATTTTTCGCCGGCGAACGGAATGTGCTTCTCATAACCCCCCATCGTCCCGTTGTTGACCAGCACCGTCAGAATGGGGATGTGCTCGCGGGCCGCCGTTTCCAGGTCCATTCCGCACATTCCTAACGCCGTATCGCCCAGGAAATGAATCACCAGCTTTTCGGGCTCGGCCAGTTTGGCCCCCAGGGCGAAACCCAGCGAGCTACCCAATTGCGTCGATTTCCCCCAGCCCAGAAAACTGCGCGGCGCCAAGGTCTCCCAGAACGGGGCGAGTTGATCGCGCGGCGTGCCCGAGTCGTGCGTGATGATCGTGCGCGTCCGGTCGGTCACCTGCATCAGGTCGTGAAGGACCCGATACGGATTGAGCGGTGTCTCGTTCGAGGTGAGCAGCGGTTTCCATTCGTCGATCCAGGCTCGTTTCGCCGCCGCAATCTCTTCGACGAGCGAGTCGCCCTTCCGTCCGCCCTGGCGCTCGAGCTCTTCGATCAGTTGGCCGAGAACCAGCCGCGCGTCAGCCAGCAGCACCTGTGCCGCGACGACGTCCTTATTGACGTCGGCTTCGTTGTTCGTGGCATGGATGATCACCTTGCCCGCGGGGATCGGGGCCCCGAAAATCGTCGACGTGAAGCTGCAGCCGATTCCCAGAATCACGTCGGCCTGCTGCAGAAACTGGCCCGCCATAGCCGTCCCCGAGTACCCGCCGTTGCCGACAGACAGCGGATGGCCTTCCGGAAACGCGCTCTTGCCCGGCAATGTCGTCATCACCGCGGCGCCCAGCGCCTCGGCGAGCGTGCGCAGCTCGCCGGCGGCCTCGGCCCAGAGCACCCCCTGGCCGACGTGCAGCAGCGGCCGCCGCGCGTTTCGCAGCATGCGGATCGCCTCGCGAACAGCGGCGGGATCTGCCGCCGTTCGCAGCGGCGCCGGCGGCTGGTAGTCGAACGCGGGCAATTCGGTTGCGGCAATGTCCACCGGCACCTCGACCAGCACAGGCCCCGGCCTGCCGCTGCGCAGCAGCGTAAACGCACGGCGCATTATCGCGGGAACGCGCTCGGGCGCGTTGAGCCGCGCCCCCCATTTCGTGACGGTCGCGAAACTTCGCGATGAATCGAAGTTGGGCGGCAGATCGACGCGCACGGCCGGGTTGCCTCCCGGCAGGAACAGCAGAGGGGAACCGTCGGCAAAGGCCTGCGCCACCCCGGCGTAGGCGTTCTCGGCTCCCGGGCCATTCTGGACGGCCGCAACGCCGATCCGCCGGCCGTTCGAGGCGCGTGAATATCCGTCGGCCATGTTCAACAGCGTCCGTTCGGTGCGGGCCACGATCGGTCGGATGCCGATGCGGGCGCATTCGTCGATCAGCGGATTGACCGGAAAACAGAACAGGTATTCGACCCCTTCCGTTTTCAGGATTGAGGCAATTGCCGCTGAAGCCTTCATCGCGGGGCTCCCCTGTATCTCGCTTCAAATTTCTGGCGGCACTGCGGATTGACAACCTGGTCTGCAGGCCATTCGCCGCGGCAGAGAGTCACGATCGCGCTGGCCGCGAGTTGGGCCATGTCGTCGCGGGCCTTCAGGTCGATTCCCGCGGCGTGCGCCGTGCAGACGACGTTTTCAAACGCCAGCAGCGGGTGACCGGCGGGGGGCGGTTCTTCGGCGAACACGTCGAGCCCGGCCCCGGCGAGCCGCCCTTCGCGCAGCGCCTCGGCCAGCGAATTCTCGCAAACCACGCCGCCGCGGGCCGTGTTGATCAGAAACGCCGTCGGCTTCATCAGCCGCAGCGCGCGGGCATCGATCATGTTTTTCGATTCGGGCGACAGGGGCACGTGCAGCGAAACGAAATCGGATTCCGCCAGAAGCTGATCCAGCGGCATGAGCGCAATCTGGTGCTGCGCCACGAAGGCGGCGTCGGGAAACGGCTCGTACGCGAGGATCTTCATGCGAAATGCCGCCGCGCGCTGCGCCATTTCGCGGCCGATCCGACCCAGCCCCACCAGGCCCAGCGTGCGGCCCCGCAGGTTGACCCCGGCCTCGCGCCGCCAGCCACCCGCGTGCAGCGCACTGTTCTGCGGGACGACCGCGCGGGCCACAGCGAGCAACAGCGCGAAGGCATGCTCGGCCACCGATTCGTGGTTCGCGCCCGGCGTGACGGTGACGGGAATGCCGTGCTCGGTGGCCGCGGCCAGGTCGACCGCGTCGTAACCCACGCCGTTCCGCGCGATTACACGGAGCTCGGGCGATGATTCGATCACGCGGCGCGTGTACGGCTCAAACCCGGCGATGCACGCCGAAACGCCCCGCAGCTCCCCCAGCAGCTCCGGCTCGGTGAGGACTTTCCGCTGCCGCGGATGGACCACGTCGAAGCCCTCCCTGCGCAGCAGGTCGGTGAACGCTCCCTCGAGCCCCGCTAATGTTGGTGTCGCGATCAAAACTTTCGGCATCAGTCGCAGGCTCCTATTCCGCACTCCGAATTCCGCATTCCGAATTATCAACTCTCCGTTCACCCGACCCCCCCCCTGGCCCCCCCTTACGAAGGGGGGGGAAAGGCAATCCTTCATTCACAGACCATGTTCCACAATTTGATCGACGTGTCTCCGCCGCCGCCACCGGTGGCGAGGATTTTTCCGTCGGGGGAGAAGGCGAGCGACTCGATCCGGCCGGCGTGACCGGTCAATGTCTTGCGCAATTGTCCCCGTCGAACGTCCCAGAGTTTGATGGTTTTGTCTTTGCATCCGCTCACGACCGTATTCCCGTCGGGAGAAAACGTAACCGAGTCGATCTCGCCGACGTGGCCTTCGAAAACGTTTCGCACCTTCATTTTTTCGACATCCCAGATGCGCACCGTGCTGTCCTGACTGCTGCTGGCGAGCAGCTTCCCGTTGGGAGAGAACGCCACCGACTCCAGGCCTCCCGTGTGCCCTTCCAGCACGCCTTTCAACCGGCCCGTCGACGCATCCCACAAGCGCGCGGTTTTGTCTGAGCTGCCGCTGGCCAGCATCATCCCATCCGGCGAGTAAACGACCATCATGACCCGCGCGGTGTGGCCCGACAGCGTCTGCTTGAGCTGTCCCGGCGGCAGTTCCCACAGCCGGATTGAAAGATCGACGCCGGCGCTCGCCAGCATTTGCTGATCTGGCGAAAAGTTGACCGAACGGACGATTGCCGTGTGCCCTTCCAGAACGCGGACAGGCTTCCCTGTTTTCGCATCCCACAGCCGGACGGTGTTGTCGCCCGCGCCGCTGGCCAGCAGGTCGCCCTTTGGCGAAAACACGACGCTGTAGACGTCGGCCGAATGATCGGTCAACGTCCGTTCCAACTTGCCGTGCTGGACATTCCAGAACTTGATCGTCTTATCGCGGCTGCCGCTGGCGAGGCTCTTGCCATCCGGTGAAAACGCCACAGAAAGAACCGAGCCCGCGTGCCCCTCGAGCGTTCGCAGCACGGTTTCCTCTCCGCACAGCCGTGCCGAAATCAAAATCGCGACACCGAAGGCTGCGAACCGGCCGATCATGTGCAGCATTGTAATCGTCTCCTTCGAACCGGCAGAGCGTCGAAATTCCAATCAGCGACACCACTGCACCAGTGATGCGGACCGGGAATCCCAATTCGACTGCCGCTCGTGTCGCTCACGGCCCGATTCTACTTCGCCCTGCAGCACGCGCAAACTCGTAGGGGGGAATCCGAACCGCGTAGGGGGGAATCGATACCCCGTAGGGGGGAAAACGTCCGCCGTAGGGGGGAAAATCGAAAGCTGCGAATTTCCCGAGAATTTGTCGTAGGGAGTAAAAAGACGTCGTAGGGGGGAAATTTTTTCAGAGCGGAGCCAGGAGAGGCCACGCTTGCGATTAAAGTCCCGAAAACATCAGCTCCCTTATAATGTATCACGTGCATCATGTTGGTACTATATTTATTGTAGTTTTTTATTTATTATAATGAGTTCAACAATAATGTCAACAGAAAAATCAGGAATTATGAGAATTCTTACGGCCGTCAGGCTGGAAAGCCTGGCCTGCGTCAGAGAATCGCCGGCAGCAGCTTGCCGGTCACTTCGCCGAAGCCCACGCGGTAGCCGGCGCCCTGACACCAGCCGGTCATGCTCACGCGGTCGCCGTCTTCGAGGAATGGACGCGTCGATCCGTTCGGCAAGGCGAGCGGATTGCGGCCCCCGGTCGTCAGCTCGAGCAGACAGCCGCGCGAGTCGGGGGACGGCCCGCTGATCGTTCCGGTCGCTAACAGATCTCCCGTCCGCAGGTTGCAGCCGTTGCACGTGTGATGGGCCACCTGCTGGCAGAAGTTCCAGTACAGGTGCCGCAGGTTCGAGGTGCAGATCCGAACCGGTTCGTCCGTGCCGGCTGCATGCAGCAGCACTTCGAGATGGATGTCGTAGGCTTCATCGCGCTGACAGCGCAGGTACGAGAGGGGCAGCGGATCCTGACGGGGACCGGCCGCGCGAAATGGCTCGAGCGCTTCGAGCATCACGACCCATGGCGAGATCGACGTACCGAAGTTCTTGGCCAGGAATGGCCCCAGGGGCACATATTCCCACTTTTGAATGTCGCGGGCGCTCCAGTCGTTCACGAGCACCAGGCCAAAGATGTGGTCGCGGGCCCGGTCGACGGGGATCGGCTCGCCCAGCGCATTGCCGGGGCCGATCAGCACGCCCATTTCGAGCTCGAAATCGACTGACCGGCTGGGGCCGAAGACTGGGGCGGGAGCGATATCCGCTTTTGTCTGGCCGTGCGGCCGGTGCAGATCGGTGCCGCTCACGACAACCGAGCTGGCCCGGCCGTGGTACGCCACCGGCAGGTGGAGCCAGTTCGGCATCAACGCGTTCTCGGGCCCGCGCAGCATGGTGCCCACGTTGGTGGCATGCTCGCGCGAAGAATAGAAATCGGTGTAGTCGCCGATCTCCGCCGGCAGGAGCAGCTCTACGTCGGACATCGGCAGCAGCGCCTCGCGGCGCAACTCGGCGTCGTCGCGCAGTCGTGGCTCATCATGCCGCAATAGTTGAGAGAGTCGTTCGCGCACCTCGCTCCACAGCGGCCGTCCGCAGGCCATGAAGGCATTGAGCGACGAGCGGCAGAACAGCGGTTCGCGATTCGCAGGTTGTGCAGCGGGGTCCAGGAGCCCCTGGCGTTCCAGCACCGACAGATCGACGACCATCTCACCGATCGCCACGCCGACGCGCGGCGTTCCGCCCGAACGGGGCCTGAACACGCCGAACGGCAGGTTCTGAATCGGAAAATGGGATTCCGGCGTAACCGGGATGCTGGTACTCTCCGCCGCTCCATCAATTTCTTGCACGGTCGCAAGGATCGTCAATCCTTGTCAATTTAGTTCGACAAAAAAATAAACCGCGGATGACGCGGATGTGCTGTAGCACTTCGATTCTGACTGCTGCGTTAATCCCAATTGCGAACCGTACAAATTATCCGCGCTAATCCGCGTCGTCCGCGGTTAAGAGTTTTTTGTTCTTGCTCATGGTCAAGTTAGCTAAGTCGACGATTTACGTTAACTCCAGCAATCTCAGGTCTTGCCAAGGTTCGTCGATGCTGCAACTGCCGAACGAGCGGAGCGAGTGCTCGCGGGCGGCGGCGACCTGTGCTGAGGAGGTGGCGAAGTCGCCCCACGAAAGGCCGTCGGCCGTGAATCTGAATTGTCCGGCGTCGACTGTTTCGACAATCGCGCGCGTCTGCTTCTCGTCAAGGCGATGAACGCCGGCCAGCACTGCGGCGACGAGCAGGTTCAGGAAGCCGTGCATCGACTCGTCACCGTTTCGCCTGAGCGGATGGTGCAATCCGGCGGTTGCCTTCCAGAACACGCCACGGTCAAGGCATTCGCAGATCACGGCCGCCACTTCGCCCGGGGATGGAACTGCCGCCGGATCCGTTCCGCCGCAACGCAGCTTGAAACCGGCCAGGCAATTGAGGTTTCCGGCCGTCCGGTTGTATTCCGCCAGGGCCGCGATCGCAGCCCGGCACAGTTCATGTCCTGCTCGACCGGCAGTCGGCGATTCGGGGCGGGGCAATTCGAAGTACATCGTGATCGGCTGCAAGCGCGAAGCCACAATTTCGCCCGCCGCGGTATGCACCAGGTTCCCCAGTCGGGCGGCGTCGCATTCGCGCATCGAATCGGCCGGCCAGCGGAATTCCAGCGTGTCGATCGCGGCGCGTGCCGGAAATTCAGCTACGCCCGTCAGGGCGGCATCCAGATTCTTCAGGAAGGCATCGCCCGAATCGGCCGCGGCGACAATTACCGTCAAGCGCCCGTCGCGCTCGAGCTCGTACGATACCGCCAGTTCGGCGAGCTTCGCGGCCGGCACGACAAACCGCCCGATCATCCAGCCCGCCGGGCCGCGGCGATGCCGCCGCAGCTCGTCGATCGCCTGATTGAGCGGCAGTCCGGCCGGCGGAAACATTCCGGCGTAGTCGATCGACCCGGCCAGCAGGGCTCGCAGGCCGCCGGTCATTTCGTCCCTCCCGGCAGCCACGAACGGGCATAGTCGGGATCCTCGACGGCTAGCGCGTCGCGCCCGACGCGCAGCGGGCGAAACGTGTCGAGCATCACGGCCAGTTCGTCGGTCCGTTTCTTCCCCAGCGATTCTTCGGCACGCCCAGGGTGCGGACCGTGCGGAATTCCGCCCGGGTGCAGCGTCAGTGACCCGAAGGCAATCCCCTTGCGGCTCATGAATTCGTTGTTCGCGTAATAGATGACTTCATCGCTGTTGACGTTGGAGTGGTTGTACGGGACCGGGACGGCGTCGGGATGAAAGTCGAAGAGACGCGGCACGAATGAGCAGACGACGAAGCCGTCCCCCTGAAACGTCTGGTGCACCGGGGGCGGCTGATGCAGGCTGCCGACGATTGGCTCAAAGTCGTGAATCGACAGCGCCCAGGGATAGTAGTAGCCATCCCAGCCCACGACGTCGAACGG
>JACQFH010000315.1 GCA_016200145.1 Planctomycetia bacterium
GATCAACACGTGCAGCGTGCGTTCGGCTTCGGCGCGGCGGACGCGCATGGCGTCGAGCTGCCGCCTCAGCTTCGCGCCAGTCGTGCGAACCGACGCCTGCTGGTCGGCAAGCGCTGCGATCAGTTTTTCGTGTTCCTGCCGGCGGGCCAGCGGGCGGCGCGCCGCCTCGTCGTCGTGGCGAGACACGGCCTCCCGGGCGCGATCGTACAGCTCGGCTGATTCCCGGCGGTGCCGGGCCAGTTCGTTATCGATCAGCCGCTCGTCGGCAATGACGCGCGCCGCCGATTCCATCTGCCGTGCGACGGCGGCGTCCATTTCCCGAATTGCCTGTCGCAGCATCGTCTCGGGCGACTCGAACCGTTCCACCATGTCGTTGAGGTTGGCAGTTACGATGTCGCCGACGCGTTTGAAGATCCCCATGAGGTGTTCTCCGATCAAATAAGGAAGATTCTTATGAAATCGCTGCTGACTTGTTTAACCGCGACCCGGGCTCATCTTGAAAAGTACCCCCACAGCGTAAAGATCATCACCGGTGTCACCGCCGTGTAGCACACCGACCACGACACGATCAGCCGGCGCAACAGGCACGCGCGTTTCCCCCGGCACTCGGCTGGCAGCGTCCGGGCCAGCGCGGCAAACCCTGAATACAGCGATGTCACTCCAAACAGCCCGGCGGCAAACGGCAGGATCAGACCCAGCCACAGCACGCTGTTCACCAAGATTTCCGGCGCCTGGAACACGGCGGCCCCCAGCGCGAATGCCATGTAGATCGGCAGGATGCCGATCAGTGCGACGGCCGTCGTCGCCATGCCTTTCAGCGTATGCACCGTGACGCGCGCCATCGACATTGGTACGCCAGCCAAGAGCCCGTAGAAAAACAGACTCGGCAGGCACACCCCGGCCGCGGCGATCAATCCCAGGTCGTAGGCCGAGATTAACCGCATCGCGGCGCCGGCGCTGCCTACCAGGCTTGGGCTTGAGTTGGGTCTGATTCGCATAAACTCAATCAGGCTGGGTGCCGTGCCGTTCAAGACGTCTGCGTTCAAGACGTCTGCGACCGAGTTCAATTTGACATGCACGCCGACAGCCGAGATGACAATCGCCAAAGTGACGCCAAACAGGGTGAACCCGACGAGTGCCACCGCCAGGAAGCGCGGAATCAGGTCGGCCGACTGTGACGGATCGTGAATGATCCGCTCCAGGCGGGGGCGGTCTTTCAGGATCAGTTCGACCAGCTCGAATGCGCTTGGGGCGGTGACCTCGGTCAGCACGTTGTCTCCGCAACCGGCCGCGCCGGCCGATGCGGGCTCAACTGGCTCGTCAGCGCCTGGTTCAGGCACCGGCTGCGTCGTGTGCACGCCGGCGAGCCGTTCGCGAATCTCGATGGAAGTCTGCATTTCGTCACGTTCCGGTCTGGCTTGCGAAGTGGAACAGGTTGAAGAAATAGAACAGCTCGCCGCCGATCGTGCCGACCAGCACCAGCCACCAAGTCGGCGGCGCCTGGCGGCTCGGCTCCAGCCGCAGCATCACCCGCTGGAAAACGTCGATCATGGCGACCCCCACGCCGGCGAAGACGGTCAGATTGACAAGAAGCACGAATGTCGTCTGCGGCACAGCCGCGGTGAAGAACCAGTTGATGGGGATCGAGGCAATCATCGCCAGCCCGCCCCAGCTCGTCGTGACGAGTGCTGCCAGCAGCGTGCTGGCGGCCGACAGCCGCGCCCCCGACAGGCTGTTGAGGATGTACAGCGCCGGCAGCGGAATTCCCCACGCCAGCCCCGCCGCCAGCGTACACAAGAGCCCCTTCTGAAAGACGGCGGCCGTTCCACCCAGCAATCCCATCGTCATGCCGTAGGTCGTGGTCCCCAGCACGGCGGTCAATCCCAGCGACAGCCACACCCACCAGGGATACTGCACCTGCCCCGCCTCCCACCGGTAAGCGAATTCTTCGGGTTCGCGCAGCGCCAGGCCGACATGGGCGATCCCGGATCGTATCTGTGAACGGAGCATTGGTCGGTCCTCACGGAAGGAAAACTTCCTTAACTCACCTTTCGACCGCATTCACGCCCGTGTCATTAACGGACAATGCGAAAAAATCTAGAATCCACGGTCGCGGCAGACAAATCTCTGCACAATCCGCCTCCGTCAGTTGGCGACTTTTCGACCCATCGACCCGTTCGAGTCTTCGACCTATTCGACTTTCCTGCCGATGCACTTCTTCGAGCGACCGCCGTCGTCGACCTGGGAGCTGGTTCCCCTGGCCGACGCGCCGCACTGCTGCCTGTGGGCGTGGTTCAAGCCCCCGGCGGCGCCACAGGGAGTCTTTGTGCGCATTCCCGAAGAAGCGTTTCGCGACCCCGCCCGCCGGCAGCCCATTTCCCTTCGCGGCCTCCTCCAGACGATCGGCGTCGACTCGCAACTGGTTTCGGTCTGGACGCTCTACGGCACGGCCTACGACGCGCAGCTTCTGGCCAATCCCGCCTGGGACTGTCCGCTGCCGGAACCTGGTGCGTCCCCTGATCCATCGATCGGGATCTACCTGAAAGTGCTTCCGGCGCCGGCTCCTGCTCCGGCCGCGCCGCCGACGGCCGGACGCATGCAGGGTCCGCTGGAACAGGTCTTCGCACGGATGGAAGCCGATTGGTACGCCAGCCTGCAAATCGAACAGCAGGTCGACGCGGCGGCCAAGCAACTGAACGCCACGCTGATGCGCGTCAATTCCCTGAATCGCGACATGTCTCCCGAAGAAGCGCGCGGCTCAGATTCGCAGGACAAGCGCGACTGGCAGGAAGCCCGCCGCTGGCTGCGCGATGTCGCCGCGCGCGTCTCCCGGTTCCTCAAAGATCACACCGTCGGCATGACGAGCAACGCGGGCAAGCGCCACGGATTTGAGACCATCTACAAGCAACACGTCGCGCCGCGCGTACCGGTCGAGGGCCTCGAACAGGCCGAGCGTGAGTTCGAAGCCTACCGCAAGAGCCTGCAGAACCTGCTAAATAACATGACGTCGGCCAACAGCTCAGCCGTACAGGACGGCGAACGCCGCGCGCAGCAGGTGATCACCCGCGTCGCCGCGAAAATCCGCAATTCGCGCTCCAAGCGCGGGTAACTACCCCCCGCCGGGCGATTCCAGTAGATTGAACCCACAACCGGGTTGCCCCCAGAATTCCCACCCCAGGGCATCGAGTCGCCATGACGCCAGTCGCCCGAGCGTTCGCGTGGATCGCCATTTGCCTGATTGCTATTCGAACTGGCAATGCCTGTGCGGCCGATTCCCCGAAGACCGGCCCCGAAACCGAAAAGCGGTTTCCGCCACTTAAGGTCCCGCCAGGTTTCAAGGTCACACTCTTCACCTGTGATCCCCTCGTGGAATATCCGTCGGCCATTGCACTCGGGCCGCGGCCTGGAACGCTGTTCGTCGTTGCCGATTTCATGACCGGGCTCGGGACCGAGATCATCCGTCGTGACGAGATCCGCCTCATCGAAGACACCGACGGCGACGGGTACGCCGACAAAGCGACGGTGTATGCCGACGGGTTCAATTCCATCGAGGGTCTGACATTTCATGCCGGCGCCGTCTACGCCATGCACTCCCCGTTCCTGACGGCGCTGCGAGACACCGACGGTGACGGCAAGGCCGACGAGCGCCGCGACATCGTCACCGGACTGGGTTTAACTCCTGAACAGAACCCCGTGCGGCTGCACTGTGCCAACGGCATCGTCATGGGACACGACGGCTGGCTCTACCTGGCGCTCGGCGACCACGGCTGCGACGTGGCGCGCCCGGAAGGAGACCGCCTGGTCTTCGAAGGGGGCGGCATCCTGCGCTGCCGGCCCGACGGCCGCGATCTGCACGTCTTCGCCAGCGGGTTGCGGAACATCTACGACGTGGCGATCGACGCCGACCTGAACGTGTTTGTCCGCGACAACGAAAACGACGGCGGCGATTACAAGATCCGCGTGTGCCACAGCTTCTGGGGCGCCGATCACGGATATCCGTACCTTTATTATGAGCGTCCCGACGAAGCACTGCCGCCGCTGGCCGACCTCGGTCTCGGGTCATCAGCGGGCGGATTGTGCTACCTGGAGGGGCAGTTTCCTTCCGAGTACCACGGCAATCTAATTTTCTGCGAATGGGGCCGCGCGGTCGTTCGCTATCGCCTGGAGCGCGACGGAGGACGATTCGCCCCCGTCAAGGAACTGGAACTGGCCGCCGGCGCCGAGAACGATCCGTACGGCTTCAAACCCACTGACCTTGTCGTCGAGCGAGACGGCTCGCTGATCATCGCCGACTGGGCCGACGGCCAGCGCCCGCTGCGCGGGCGAGCCCGCATTTATCGCCTGCAGAACGTCGATGAATCGGTGCAGCGTCGTGTGAGCCCCGACCGTCAGGTCGGGGGTGCGTCGCCCGCGAATTTAGACGCCGCGATCGCGCAACTCTCGTCCCCCAGCTACTACGAGCGATTCGCCGCGCAAGAGGCCATCTCCGCGGCTGGTCCATCAGGCCTGAAGACACTGTTGGCTGCGGTCGCAAGCGGCCGCGTCGACGTCCCAGGCCGGTTGCACGCCGTCTGGATTCTGGCCCGATCGAGCGATCCGGCCACATTGGAAAAGCTGTTCGACTGGGCCGCCAGCGACGCAAGCCCGCGGGTCCGCGCGCAGGCCGTTCGCGCGATTGCCGACCTGGCCGACCCCGTGCTCGCGAAACACCGATTGGATGCCCGCGCAGGAGACACTGCCTCGGCGAGCCGACTGGCCGCGATCGGCGCCAAGGCCGATCCTGCAACCCTGCTAGAGGTCGTCGTCTCGCTCGGCCGCGTGCACTGGCACGAGGCTCCCACCTGGCTGCGCCAGATCATCACAGCCGCCCGATTCGCTCAGGAGCCCGACGGCAAACCCGATCCGTTCTTGGCTCACGCCGTCATGCAGACATTGCGGCGATCAGGAAACTGGATCGAGGTCCTGCAGTTGGTCGACCGGCCCGAAATCGATCCACTCCGCCCCATTGCGTTGCGGGCGATCGCCGATCAGGCCGTACCGGAGCTCGCCGATGGCTTAATCGCCCGGCTCGGTGGCACGCTAGGCGAAGGGGGCAAGCCAAACGGCGCTGTTATCGAACGAGACCCGCAGCGGCGAGCACAGCTTGCGGACGCGCTCACGCGGATTCACCACAAACCCGGCCCGTGGGTCTATTGGAATTATCGCCCCGCACCGCGCCCCGCCAACCCCGTTGACTGGGAACGGACCTCGGCGATTGAATCGACACTCGACGGCGTGCTGTCGGATGCGCATACCGAGACGCGCCTGGCGGTGCTGCGCCGCATGCTACGAGAGAAAGTTCCCGTGCGGCACGCAACGCTGGCTGCCTGGCTTGACCAGGAACGGGAAGAGTCGTCTGTCGCTGCGATTCTTGAAGCCTTCCGGACCATTCCCCCGGAACAAGTGCGTAAATTGCTCGGGTCGGTCATCGCAAAAGGTACGCACGCGGAATCGAATCGGTTGACCGCGCTCGCAGACCTTACGACTCGCATTGACGAAGCCGGTGCCAGCCAGTTGCTCGACCTGGCCCGACAGGTTGAAGATGGGCCCGTTGCTGCCGAGCTGTTGCGCGTGCTGGGGCAGCAGAAGAATCTACCCGCAGGCGACGTGATTCTGAAAAGGCTTGGCTCTCAAGTCGGCGCCGTGCGCGCGGCCGCCGTCGAAGCGCTGGCCGGGTTGAAACCCGAGGGGGCCGGCGAGGCGGTCCGTAAGCTCCTGGCCGATGACGATCCGACCGCGCGCCGCGCCGCAGCCGCGGCCGTCGGAACGCTCGCCGTACGCGGTGCAGCCGACCAGTTGTTGCAACTGGCGAGCGACGCCGACGCTGCGGTGCGCCGCGCGAGCCTCGAATCGCTGCTTCGATTGGGCGAACGGCGGGCGGTTCCGCAGGCGACCACCGCGCTGGCGGACCGGCAGACGCAAATGGTCGCGCTCGCCTACCTCGGGGAATTCGGCGGCCCCGACCAGGAACCGGCGGTGATTGAATTGGTCACGCGCGACCCTTCCGCCGCGGTTGTGAACCTTGCTTCAGGCGTACTGACAAAATGGAGCTGGATTGACGGAGTCTCCAAGTCGCGCCGCAGCGAGCTCGAGCATTCAATCGCGAAGGTTCAGGGCACGAGCGGTCTGGCGGTGCGCTGGTTCGTAAGGAGTCCGTCGGCGAAGGCCGACGAACTCTCCGACAAGGAATGGTTTCGTGTCGAAGACGCGGCGCATGCCGAGTGGCCCGTCGTTTTCGCAACGGGATTGGATTCCCGGCTGTTTTTAACGGCACCTGCTGCGGCGGATGCCAAGACGCCACTGCACGAGCGCGTCTGGGTGGGAATCTGCGATCTGGTCGTTTCCGAGCCGATGACGGTGCAGTTTCTGGCTTCGGCTTCGGGCAAACTGGAAGTTCGGCTCAACGGCGAGCCGCTGCTGAAACGGGGCGATGCTCGCCCCTTTCAACCCGATTCCGACCGGTTCGAGGGCACGCTCAAGGCCGGCGAAAACCGGCTGGCTGTGCGCATCGCCGCCGAGCGCGACACGGCCGAGTTTCATCTCCGTTTTCGCCGCAAAAGCTCTACCGCCGAGCAAGAGCAGTTCGTGCAGGCGGCCCTGACGCGGACCGGCAACCCCGATCGCGGCCGCAATCTGTTTTTCGACGCGCAGAAAGTCCAATGCAGCAAGTGCCATCGCATCGGCGATCAGGGGGAGAAGATCGGGCCCGAGCTGACGGGCATCGGCGATCGGTTCCCTCGCATTCATCTCGTCGAATCGATTCTCGAACCCAGCCGTAGCGTCACTCCCGGTTTTCAGACGTTCGCGATCGCGCTTCGCGACGGCCGTGTTTTGTCGGGAATCAAGATCGCCGAGACCGAAAAAAAACTGACGATTGCCGACAATCAGGGGCAGAAACACGAGCTGGCGAAGTCCGAGATCGAAGAGCAGTCCGCGCAGACACAGAGCACGATGCCCGAAGGCCTCGTCAAGCAACTCTCGGTCGACCAATTCGTCGACCTGATCGCGTTCCTCACGAGCCAGAAGGGCGCGCGATGAGACGGGAATCCCGTTGAGGCGTGATGAACGAAAAATTCCCGAATGCGTGGGCGCCATTGATCGGGTGCCTACCGGCATTGCCCATTCTGTTCTTCGTATACATTTGGTTTGACAGGAATACGCAAGGTGCTCTGGGGATGGTTGCCGGAACCATCATTGGTTCCGCAGTGATTCTGGTGATCGTGCGGCGGATCAATAGACGCGGATGATAGACGCCCTCGTTTGCAATCCAATCGTTTCCTGATAGCCTTGCGGCAGCGCACAATTCGACAACCGCAAATCGATAGATCCTTTCTGAGACTTTCAACGGAGCAGCAATGAGTGGTCTTAAGATTCGTTTGGGCGCCAGCGAACTCGATTTTCTGTCGCTGGGGGCGCTGGTTCACCGGCTCGATCCGGGCATCATCCCTTTCCGCAAGGCCCGCACGCTCGATGTGCACGTCTCGGGAGGCGAGTACAACGTCGCCGCCAACCTCGCCGACTGCTTCGGCCTGCGCACCGGCATCGCCACCGCCATGGTGAATTACGGAATCGGCGAGCTCGTGCAGGCCCGCGTCCGCGAAATGGGAGTCAGGCCGTTCTACAAGTGGTTCGAGCACGACGGCGTGCGCGGCCCAAATCTCGCAACGGTGTACAGCGATCGCGGCGCGGGGATTCGCGCACCGGTCGTCTTCTACAATCGTGCCAACGAAGCCGGCGCGATGCTCAAACCGGGAGATTTCGACTGGAGTTCCATCATGGCCGGCGGAGTCCGCTGGTTTCACTCGGGCGGCATCTTCGCCGCGCTCTCCAAGACGACGTCAGAGCTGATCATCGAAGGCATGCAGGCCGCGCGCAAGGCGGGAGCCGTCAATTCGTTTGACCTCAATTACCGGGCCAAGCTGTGGGCCTCGATCGGCGGGGCCGAAAAAGGGCAGGAAGTCGTCCGGCGGATCGTCGCTAACGTCGACGCCCTGATTGGCAACGAAGAAGATCTGCAAAAGGGGCTGGGGATCGCCGGCCCTGAAGTCGAAGCATCGAAATCGAAGCTCGACCCCGACGCGTTCTTCGGTATGATCGACCGAGTGATCGACAAATTTCCCAACGTCAAGCTCGTGGCGACGACGTTGCGCGAGGTGCATTCGACCAACCGTCACGACTGGGCCGCTGTCCTGTGGCTCGATGGCCAGCGGTACGTCAGCCCCACCTGCTCCCTCGACGTCGTCGACCGCATCGGCGGTGGAGACGGATTCGCGGCGGGCGTGATCTACGGGTTGATCTCGGGGAAAACGCCCGAAGAAGCCCTGCGTCTCGGTTGGGCGCACGGGGCGCTGCTGACGACGTTCCCCGGAGACGTGACGATGGCCAGGCTCCCCGAAGTCGAGGCCCTGGCCAAAGGCGGGTCGGCGCGCGTGCAGCGTTGACTTCATGTCTGGCTGGCACGCGCGCCGGCGATCACCCATCGAAAAGAAGATCGCAGCCCTGCCTCTTGATTCACTACGAATTGCCGGTTGAGACAAACACCTGATCGCCGCTGGCGACGCGCGAAATCCGGTAGTCGCCCAGGGCCTTGACGGTCGCAGCACCTGGTTCCGACGAAACGACTTCCAGCACGCCCGACGAAGCCAGCTTGCCGAACAGAGCCTGGTGTTCCACGACAACGCGCGTGCCAGGGGCGATTCGCTTCGTGCCGCCGAATTCGACGTGCGCGACGCCGTGGTACGGGTCGACGTAGCGAACGATTCCGCGCAGGTTGCCGTCGTTTGCCGGGCGGCGGCGGGCGGCCAGCGGACGGTGCATCGGGCCGGAGGCGACAGCGCCGCCCGTGGGGAAGCGTTCGCTGGCAACAGGGACGGCCAGGTTGCGATAGACGACGATCGGGTCTTCGTAATTGCAGATGAACGCGCGTCCGGGAGCGTCTCCGTCGTCGTCATCGGCTCGGGCCCTCGAAGCGCCGCCGGCCACAGGCATGTCGGCGGGCATGATCGGAACCAGATCGCCTTCCTCAATCGATTCATACTGCGTCTGCAGAATCGCGATGGCGCGGTCGCGACGGAGGCGGGTGCGGGCGGCTTCCTCGTCGGCGCCCGGCTGCACGGGAACCGCCGGCTGTTCCCCTTCGACGGCGGCAGGCTCTTTCTTCAGCTCGGGATTGTCGGGCTCCTGAACGGGCTTCGGCTGAGGAGACATCTCATACTGCGGCCATTGGCAGGGGCAGCAGATTTCGGCTGCCTGGGCCGCCATGTTGCGGATTTCTTCCGACGGCTCGATCCAGCAACCCTTGTCGTCCACCTCGTAAGCCATCTTCGAAAGGAATTCGACGACCTCTTTCTTGCAGCAGCTTACCGAATTGCACGTTTCGCAGCAGCCGTTCTTGGCCGTCGTCATGATGGCCTTCACTGCCGCCATGCGGACTTTTTCGTCGCAATCGGTCATCGCGGCCAGCAGGGCCTTCGAGACGGCGCCTTCCTTGTCGTAGCAGCCGCAGCCGATGGTCGCCAGATACTTTATCGCCTTGATCTTCTTGCATTGCAGACACTTCTGCTTCTTGATTTTGGCAGCCTCGGCGATCGCGGCGTTGTCCGACTTGGCGTTGTCCTCGAGGGTCTCGGCTGGTGTCGCAAATCCCAGAAACCCGATCAGCGTCTGTTTCTGTGGACTTGGCGCGGCACATCCGACCATGGCGGTTGCCAGAAGCATCAGAGCCGCAAACTTTCCTTGGCGGCTGGGGATATCATCCATGACACATTCTCCAATTGACTTTGCAGGGTTTCGATGGGTGAGAAGCTGATCACACGTGACGTCCGCAACAGGCCCAATAGCGAGGCCGCCAGCCGGATCGTACGACTGGCGGTCCCAACACGTTCACGGCACAAGAATCGGGCAGCCGTCTCAGGACCCTGATATTGGGTATCGTCAGAGAATGTCGCCTCGTCGAAAAATCCGGTCGTCCGCCGAAAATGCCGGATACTTCGTACAAGCCGCATGTCGAACAGAACCCGCACAATCGTCATGCGCGGCCAGTGCTGTCAAACTGTGCCGGTTGTGCCGGTTGTTCCTCGGGTATCGAGAAGTCCTGAAGTTCGGAATCTACCGGTTTCTTCCGAGAATCTGACGGTACTCATTTTTCCGGGTCGATGAATTATGCGACCGGAAGTATTCTCCGCTGATCAAGGACGACCGCCCCTCGGGGCGGCAGCCGGAATGCTCCGCCGATTTTGCCACCGCGGGATCGCGCAATGAGCGCAGCGTGCGGCGAAAATGGGTTCAGGTTACAGGTCAGGGAGGGCCTCACCGTGCACATTCGTTTGATGTCGCGATTTCCGCGTCGGCCGGGCGCTTGGACTGCCGCACTTGGCACACTGGGATTGGCGATCCTGGCGGCAGGGCCGGCTATTGGCTGGTCGGGAGTTGAACCGGGCAACGCTCGTGTCACCGTACTGGGCGACGCCAGCCTGGTTGATGACGACGGCGAAGAAGCCGGCAGCGTGCGGATCTATGCCGACGAACCAGAAGAAGCCCCGGGCAGCGTCAGCCTGCGCCGCAACGAACCCGAAGAGGCCGCCGGCAGCGTGCGGATTCGCGCAACCGAGCCGGCCCCGGCCGCGCCCGGCAGCGTGAAGATTCGCGCGACTGAAGCGGCCCCTGAGGCAGCGGGCAGCGTTCGCATTCGCAATGCGTCGCCGCCGTCGAAGTGGGCTACCTTGAATCGAAGCGCATCAGCCCCGCGCAAAGTCGTGTCCGCCGGACCGGCCCGCGCGTCGCACGCCAACCCCGCGGCGCAGCGCTACCCGTTCGAGCCGTCGGTCGCCACCGCACGCCCCGCTCCGTCGCGACCCAAGGCGGCGTCGGCCGTGGCGCATGCCGCCGTCAAGGCAGGCCCGTCTGCATCGGCTACGCCGACAGTTCCTGCCGTCGTGCAGCCGGTTCAGCACCAGTCGCGCCAGCGGACTCCGTTCATCGACGACGAAGAAACAGACGGCAACGAGACCGAATCTGAAGAAGAGAGCGCACCGGCGATGTTCGCCAGCGACGATGAAGACGTCGACACGGCGATCGCCGAGGCCGGAGGCGTCGCAGAAGACGCGGCCCCCACCACAACGGATTGCCCGGCAGTCAGCGAAGAGGAAATCCGCACCTTCGGCGGAGAGATCGACGCCACGACACGCCGCCGCCCGATTCGCATGCTGCGGGCCGACACGCAGATGCGGCTGGCTGCCGAACACAGCAGCCTGATGAGCGACAGCGACCGCACCGCGGTCCGCGAAAAAGGCCGCTGCGCCGCCGAGCACGACCGTCTCGTCGTGCGCCAGTACTTCCAGCAGAAATATGGTCCGGGATACGACCGCAGCAGCGGCGCCTGGTGGTGCGACGACAGCCTCGCCCCTGAATTCCCCTTCTGCTACCACCCCCTGTATTTCGAAGACCCGAACCTTGAACGCTGCGGCTACTCGAAGGGCTGCTGCTGCCAGCCGCTAGTCTCTGGCTTCCAGTTCTATGCCAACGTGGCCCTGCTGCCCGCGAAGATGCTGCTCATGCACCCCTGCTCGTACGTGTACCCGCAGTGCGACTGCGACCCCTGCACGCGCTACAGTTGCGTCGACAACCTGCTGGGCCCCTGCCCCTGCTACACGCGCCGCAACTGCCGCTGATGCGGGATGGCGCGAGTCGCTGCACGTGAATCTCTCTCAACCCGTGGTTCGCCGGATTTCCGGCGAACCACGAGTTTTTTCGTAACGCTACAGCTTGAAATGGAATGTCTGGCGGACGAGGCGGTAGAGCTGCTGGCCGAGGGGGACCGAGCCCACGCGGATTTTCGCCCGGCCGCGCGCGCGCACTGAAACCGGTAGATCGCGCTCGGCGATCGTGACCCGCGCCTGATATGACGTTTCGGCGGGCTTCAGCGCGCCGGTTTTGTCACGGAGGACCGCCGTGTCGCGCGATCCCACCAGCTCGGCGGGGATCGATTCAAGATTGACGGCCGCCACCTCGGCCACCGTCCCCTCCACAACGCGTCCCGGCAGCTGGTCGAGGCTGAGGCGCACCAGTTGCCCCTGGGTCACCAGCTCGATTTCAGATTGCCCGATCACCAGCAGCGCCTCGAATTCGCGTGGTCGCCCCACACTGCACAGCACTGTGCCCGCGTCGAGCCACGATCCGACGTTGCGCGGCTCGAGCGGCGTTCGGGACCAGCCCGCCAGCTCCTGGCGCCGTTGCACGGGTTCGGGCACGTCGGCCGGCGGAAAGACGACGCCCGCCGCCGGCGCCCGCAGCCCGAGCCGCCGCTGATCGTCGAGCCGCTGTGCGAGGCGCTGCTTCGCGTGGTCCAGCTCCTCGGCCGCGGCGGGAATCGCCGCCGCCGCTTCTGCATCTTCGGCCCGGCGGGAATCGAGATTGCGGCAGCGCAGCGCGAGCATGTCGCAGTCGCGCTGCAGCTTGTCGATCTCGCGCCGCAGTGGCGCGCTGTCGAGCTCGGCCAGCGGGTCTCCTGCCGCCACCTCGGTCCCCGCTGTCACAGCGCGCACCAGCCGGCCGGGGACGGTCACGTGCACCCGATTTTCACCCGCCGGCTGCAAGACGAGATCGGCGCTCACCCGTTGCGGAACCGGAACCAGAAACAGGGCACCCAAAAGCAACAGGCCCGCGGCGAGCGTCCACCGCAGTCGCACAGGGTCGGCTTCTCGCCGCCGCACTGGATCGCGCAGAAACTGCACGCCGCGCACGAGCGGCGGAACGGCCATGCCGGCCAGCACCACAGTGACAAATCCGCCGCCCAGCACTTTCAGGTTCCAAGCGGCGAACAGGCTCCAGCAGAACCAGAGGATCATGGCCATCACGAACACCCGGTACGCGCCCGACAGCACCGCGTAGGTCACCAGCCACCGCCGTGCGCTGCGAGACAGCCTCTCGTGCGGATGTGCGAGCGAGCCATCGCGGGCCAGCCAGCCCCACGCCAGGCGCCTGACCAATGCGTGCGATTGCTCTGCCAGGTTCGGGACCTCCAGCGCGTCCGAGAGAACGTAATATCCGTCGTACTTGAGCAGAGGATTCCCGTTGAAAACCACCGTGCCAATCGAGCATACGAGCACGACGTCCAGGAAGATCGAATTCAGCATCCCCGGCTGGCTGAACCACCACAACCACAGACACACGGACGCCAGGAGCAGCTCGACGACAATGCCCGCGGCAGAAATCGCCACGCGCGGCCACTTGCCCGGCATCATCCACGCATCCGACACGTTGCAATACAGACACGGCGTAAAAACCAGCAGCAGCAGTCCCATCTCGTGGCATTCGCCGCCGTATCGCCGGCAGACCAGCGCGTGCCCAAGTTCATGCAGCACTTTCGCTCCGCCCAGCGCAACCGACAGCCAGAGCAAGCCGGCGGGAGTCAGAAACGACTTCAGCTCGGGCAGGCGCAGACTGATGCGCTCGAACTGACCCACGACGAAAACCAGCGTGAAGCCCACGACAACCAGCGCCAGCGCGGCCGCCCACCGCGAGAAGAGCCACCGACAGCGCGGAGACAACCAGTCGAGAAACCGCCCCGGGTCGAATCCCCGGAAGCGGATCGCCAGCGGATTGATCAGCGCGGCCGCCAGGCCCCTGCGTGCCGACGATTTCTTGCGCTCGAGCAGGTGGCGGCCCTGGTCGGGCGTGTCGGCCAGCGCCAGCCCTTCGGCGTGCAGATGCGAGAGATACGCCTGCAACTGTCCGAGACTCAAGTGCTGCGGCGCATACCGCTGCTCGAAACGCCGGCGAATCTCCGCCAGGCTGGTGCGGCCGTCAAGCATCGTCAGAATGGCGTACTCTTCGTCTTCGAGCTGAAAGTATTCGAGCGCAAGGGGGTCTTTGATCCGCCAGCAGCGCGCCCCCCGCTTCCCCTCGATCGCCAGAACCGCCAGCTCGGGCCGCACCCGCAATGGAACCGGCCGTTCAACGGCAAGCGTGGAGGCAGTCATATTGCAGAGTCATACCCAAATGGCTGTGAATTCATGTCGGGTGGACTTCAGTCCACACGAACAACTGCCACGCGAGGACTAAAGTCCCCCCGACACAAAACCGACGGCACACGGAGTGCGCCTGCTACGCTGAGGTTCATTTTTTCGCTTTCGCGTCAATCGTCATCTCGACCCGCAGTCCGGGCCGCAGCTCAAACTTCGGATTGTCGATCTCGGCGAAAACGCGCACCTGCGAATTCACCGCGTCGATCTCGGGGCTGACAAACACGATGCGGCCCGCGAATTCCGCCTCGGGCTTCCCCGGAAGCGCGACTCGCACGCGGACCGGCGCATCCATCAGATCGCTTTCCAGGTCTTTCGACTGCACGAAACCCTCGGCCCGCAGCCGATCGAGCCGCAGAATCCGCAGCACCTTTTCGCCGGGCTGTACCCATTCCCCGCGGCGGTGGAGGACCTGCACCACCATTCCCGCCAGCGGCGCCGTGATCTTGCGCCGCTCGAGGTCGCGTTCGACGACTGCCAGCTCGTTCTGCTTGACCAGTTTTGTCAGGCCCGTAATCTGCGCGTCTTCTTCGGCCTGCTGGACCGCCAACTCGCTCTGGACGATCGACAATTCGAGACTGTCAATGTCCGATTTCTTCACGCGCTCGGTAAGGCGAGCAACGGCCAGTTCGTAATCGGCTTTGTCGGCTTCGTACGTCATCTTTTCAAAATTCAGAAGCAGATTGTCCATCTCGTTGTCCGACACGCTGGCAGCCAGGGTCTTTCGCGAGTTCTGGGCGCGCTTCAGATGCGACGTGGCAACCTCCAGCCCGCGTTTCGCATATTTGATCGGCGCTTCGTTCTCGGCCATCCGTTTTGCCGCTTCCAGCTCCAGTTCGGCCCGGGACTTGGCAAACCGAGTCTCGGTGAGTGCATTCTTGGCCACCGAGACTTTCAGCGAGCTGGCCGCTTTCTTCGAGGCAATCTGCAGGTCGAGGCGGGCGCGGTCCGCGGACAGCCTGGCATCGGAATCGTCGATCTGCGCGACGACGTCGCCTTCCGCCACGAGCGTTCCCTCTTTGGCCGGAATGGAAGTCAAAATTCCGCTGACCTGTGCCGGCACATCCGCCTGTTCGATCAGCCGCAGGTGGACAGTGCTGGCCTTCACGACGTCTTTTTCTTTCGCAGGACCATCGGCCCCCGGCCAGACCAAAAGCACTGCAAGCCAAAGCATTCCATCGAGCATCGGCATGAAACTTAACCCTCGCAATACGGGATCATCGGCAACGACTTTGTTCAGAACAACAGCCGCGTTGTAATCGCATCGTAGACGTCGCGCAGCCAGACGTACGCCAGCGAACGGCGGCCGCAGTGGATTTTGGCCAGCACCGTTGCCCCGGGCCGCGCGGTCGAAACGACGTTCGCATCGACTCCCCCCACGACCCGCAGCGCCGGCTCGCCGGCAGCCGTCCGTTCGATCGACAATGCCACGCGATCGACGGATGATTCGTGCGACACACCGGGATCGGTGGCCATCCGGTAACTCGTCTTGAGGGCCGCTCCCTGCCCGTTTTGTCGCGCTTCCAGAACGTGCCCGGCGTCGCGGTCGGCGACTTCGAGCTCAATGTCCCAGGGGCCGGTCGGGTCGGCGATTGTCATCAGCGCCTGCCCGCGGTGCACCGGGCGTCCCTGCAACAGTTGAGGCAGGTCCCACGTCAGCACCTGGCCTGCGATCGGGCTGGCGACCCGCAGCTCGATCTGCTGCGCTTCGAGCAGCGTGTGCTGTCGCGACAGGGCTGCAACCAGTTCCTGCAGTTCGGCGTCTTCTCCGCTGAGGCGCGCCGCCGCCACCGCGCCGGCGGCATTCCCGACCGTCGCTTCCACGCGCGCGGTTTCGATTGCAGACAGCCGCTTTCGCGCCGCCTGCAGCTCGCCCCACACGCGCTTCAGATCCAGATCGAGCTGGGCGTTGCGCAGCGCCACGAGCGGCTGCCCGCTGATCACTTGCATGCCGTGGTCGACGAACAGTTCTTCGACCACGCCGTCGTCGGGGGCGAATACGTCGCGCCGCAGGCGCGGCTGCAACACGCCGCGGGCCTCGACCTCGAAATCGGCCGGGATGAGACACGCCCCGGCAAGCAGCACCGCAATTCCAGCCGCCACGGCCAGGGCCGTGCGCCCTCGGCCCTGCAACCGCGCTCGCCAATCGTGGCGGCGAAAGAACCGGCCCCAGGGAATCCGCTGGACCACGAGGGCATGTTCCAGCGCCTGCGCGCCAGGCTCGGCGATGGTGCTGCCGCGCTCGCGCATCTCGTCGGTCAGCACGCCCGTGAATTGTTCCAGGACCAGCAACCCCGCCGGACGAGCGGGAGAACCGTCGGCACCGAGCGTACCTGTCAATGGCAGCACGCACAGATCGCGGATCTGCGACGTTTCAAGATACGCGTCGAGGGGGACCCGCACCTGTGGGGGCAAATCGGCTGCGAGCGAGCCCGCAGACAGGGCGTCGCCGCCGGCTGCCACTGCCGCGCACAATTCTTCCAGCCGCGCAATACTGTTCGAGCGCCGGTCCCACCGCGCGGCGCCGCTGACGGCCAGCGTCTCGCAAGCCGATCCACGACAGGCGACAACCGCCACGCGGTCGCAACCGACGAGGCGCCGCCCCTCGTTAGCGATCGCGTACGCCGTTTCACCGATGTCGAGGCTGTCGTGGATCCGGCGGCTGAACTGTGCCAGCTCGTTGCGCGAAGCGCGGTCCCGTGCGAATTCCTGGAGTTGGTAGCGACGCAGGTAGTCGCTGCACAACTCGGCAACCGATCGCAGAACTTCCAGCGCGAGCTGCACGTCAGCGGCCGCGCGGCGATGGTGCTGCACTTCCAGTACGGCCGCCGTGCCTCCTTCGCAGCGGATCGGGCATGCGACACGCGTGTGATCGGCAGACGCTCCGGTTCGCTCCGGCGCCTGGCCGGGCGCGGACGAATCCATGACGGCCGTACGTGCTGATCCGGTCGCCAGCACCGATTTGACGAATTCCAGCCGCTGCGGATCATCCGCTCCGGACTGATCGTCGTGCGCCATCGCGCCGTTTGACCCGGTCGAACTGCCGTTCGCCGGCGCGAGCGGCTGACGATTCGACCAGTTCCGCAGCCGGCCGTTCAGGTCCTGGTGCCAGAAGGTCTCTTCGTCGGTCCCCAGCACATCGTGCAGCCAGCCCAGGACGCGCGCAGGGAAGTCTTCGGGAAGCGGTTCGGCCCGGGCCTGCGCGGCGACGTCGGCCAGCATCCTCTCGATGCCGGCCCAGAACGAATCATCCGGCTCGTTCCCCGGGCGCTGCGGAGCGCGAGGCGACGCCGTCGCTTCGAAAGCTCGCTCTGGAATTTTGGACTTGCCCATACCCGACCCACGGTTCCGGGAAATTCGGATAACCAATTATCTTAACACATCTCTCACCCCCCCCAAAGATCGGTTGCCGCGCAGCCGTTTTTCCAACCGTGAGGGGGCACGCTCCCAACCACGGGGGGATACCCAAACCCCCAGCGGTTAGTCCATTGCGGGGGCGGGTTTTTCACCGCATGGTCTTGCCAATCGGCAAACCGCCCGATGCGCAACCCGTCATCCAGGAAATTCAACCTGGGTTTCCGTACGGCCTTGAGTCCAATTGGGAATAAGCGACCGAAGTGCGCAATTCTGAACGGACTGGTGAAACTTTTCCAACTGGCGAGAGGTGGCACGTCGTGGGGATCAGGACGGTTCCAGGCGGGTCTTTTCATCTCATGGCGGCTCAGAACACACATTTAACAGGTTTCATGCCCGGCGGCGCGGGCATACTTCAGAGGTCTTGCGGGCGCCAGGAACCGCTCGCGGGATTGCTGATTGACATCGCTGACACTCGGGTTTGGCGTGACCGGCACGACACCAGGCGATTCCCATTTCACAGGACGCCGATCAAACCGAATCGTTTAACCCGGAGCCACCAGCGACCGTACGTTCGCGACATGCGTGCAACGGTCGTGCCTGGCTCTGGGTTAGACACAGCGGCAAGACAAAAGGGCCATTCTTCTTTCCAGCAGGAGCGGTGGGCGAAGTGGACGGCGAAATATGATCATGGTCAATCACCGCCGATGATTTACCTCACGTTCCGGCATCGGTAGGCTGGCAGGATGCACATCTGCATTCGATGTGACCGGCAAATGGCAAAGGAGCGCCCGTCTTTGGGCAGGGCGCAATGGGGGCGCCGTCTGGTCGATTCTGCCGCGATCCTCGTGCTGTGCGCTGGCGGGCTCTGTGCCGCTCCGCCTGGTGGGGTCGTAATCGAAGACTGGGCCCTTGTCGGCGCCGACGACGGCGGATGCACGCACCTGGCCTTCGGCGGCGAACGACAGATTATCACGGCGGGAAACCGGCTGCTCGTCCGCGAAGGCGGGGCCGATCCATTTCGCGCTTCGCCGGTCGCGGGATTGAATGACGCGCATTCCGTCGTTTACAACCCGCGCGACAAGACTTACTACGTCGCCGACAGCGGCAATCATCGCCTGGTTGCGATTCTCGACCCGTCGCGAGCCGAAATCGCCCGCACGACGACCCGGCTGGCGGGGGTTGCACTCGACCGGCCTCACGATATTGTCTTCGATGACGCAACCGGCTGGATGTACGCCCTCAATCCCAATCGAGTGACGCTGTTCCGATTCAAAGGATTTGGAGAACAGGAATCGGCTCTCGATCTGTCGGAGCACCTGGGTTATTCGCGCGCGCTCAGCATTGTCGAGGGCAAGGTCTACGTAATCGGATCCAGCCGCGGCTGCGTGGTCGCCGTCGATGACTTTGACGCCCGCAAGTTCCGCGTCATCACCAGCCACGGCAAGCGGCGCGATGCGCCGGCTGGAAGCTGGACAACCACGGGACTGGTCCTCAACGACGCCGATTTCTACCGCGGGTTCTGGTATGCGACGTCGTACTTCTGCCCGCAGTACGCCGCCGGCACAGACTGCAACGAGAACAAGTTGATCCGGTTCAAGACCTGGATCGATTTCGAGGCGGGCCGCTGGGATGATCTCAGCTCCCTCCTGCCCCGCGACATCGTCCCCTACTATCTCACGCCCCGTGACGGCGGACTTTTTCTGGCGGCGTTTTATCACGAAGGAAAAGGCGGAGTTGGCAACGTTTTCAGAATCACCGATCGCGCTCCGTAACCGGAGACAAGAATGCCCCAGCGGACGATCTCGATCGATGACATGTCGGTGCCGCGATTTCTGTACGGCACGGCCTGGAAGGAAGACGAGACGCGGCACTTGACCGAACTGGCACTATCGCAGGGGTTTCGCGGAATCGACACGGCCAACCAGCGGCGTCATTACCACGAGGCGGCGGTCGGAGAGGGGATTCGAAGAGCGATCGCCGGCGGGGGCGTGACGCGCGAAGAACTTTTCGTGCAGACGAAGTTTACCTCTCGCCGGGGGCAGGATCACCGGCTTCCGTACGATCCCGCAGCCGCCGTTTCGAGGCAGGTGGAGCAGTCGTTCGCGAGTTCGCTCGAACATCTCGGAACGGGAATCATCGATTCGTACGTGCTGCACGGCCCCAGCGAGCGAATGGGGCTCACGCGTGCCGACTGGGACGCGTGGCGGGCGATGGAAGCCATTCACGACAGCGGGCGCGTCCGCTGGCTGGGCATCAGTAACGTCGGACTGGACCAGCTCCAGGCACTCTGCGCCCAGGCGCGCGTGCAGCCACGGTTCGTGCAGAACCGCTGCTACGCGTCGCAGGGCTGGGACCTCAGGATCCGCGAGTTCTGTGCCGCGAACGGCATGATCTATCAGGGATTTTCGCTGCTGACGGCCAATCGCGACGTGCTGGCCCATCGGGAGCTATCGAAAATCGCCAAACGTCACGGACGAACCGCCAGCCAGATCGTGTTTCGCTTCGCGCTCGACGCCGGCATGCTGCCCCTGACGGGCACGACAAGTGCCGATCACATGCGGGCCGATCTGGACGTGTTCGATTTCCAGCTCCTGCCCGAAGAAGTCAGGCAGATCGAGCAGCTCGTCGCGGTAAGATGAAAGTAGCAGGCACACTCAGTGTGCCGTCGTCTGCGATTGCGGGTCCGATCTGCGGTCGACGTCGATTGCAGGATCGAGGACAGAAACGAGGAACCACGAAAGAAGTGAAAGACACGAAACCGAGATGACGAACAAGTTGTCCACAGATTTCGCAGATTCCGCAGATGACATTGGTCGGCGAGGCCGCTTCAATCTGTGAAAATCTGCGCAATCTGTGGATGAGCCTGTCAGACGTTTGTATAGAAACGAACCTTAACCGCGGATTAACGCCGATACGCGCGGATGGGAGATGGGGGGATGGAGAGATAAGGGGATGACAGAAGTAGGGAGCCGGGAATGAACGCAAATCAACGCAAATACAGTCTCGTGGATTGAACCGCCGGGCGCGGTATCATCGATGTCATGCGACCGAGAAAGTCATTCTGGTTCGCGCGAATTACGGCGCTGATCGTCGTCGGGCTGTTCTTCGTCTGGCCGCTGGTTGCTGGCGCGATCGTTGTGGTTTGGCTGATCTATCGCCTCGGCAAGGCGACCTATTACCAAGGCTATCAGGCGCCGTCGCTGGAACGGGGATTGGGATTCCGCCATGGGAAGGAATATCGACAGGCGGGATGGCTGCCGGAGTCATCCCTCGCGATCACATCTATTGTCGATGGCGGAGTGTTTCAATCGGTTGGATTTCGGGTAAACGATGTCGTGCCGGATTTTTCTTTCACCGAGTTTTTCAGGCACCTGCACATTCATCGGGGCCAAAACATCGAACTGGATGTCGTGGACGGCGGCGAAGGTCCGCCATTCGAGTCGAGACCGCGGCGAACCATCGCATTTTCCGTTCCCGCATATCGCGAGTCACCGCCGACCCGTAGAGACGCGCTCGCGGCCGTCTCCATCTGGTTTCCTATTCTATTGATGCCTGTCGGTGCAGTTGCAGGCTACCTGATTTGTCAGATCACAATTCCAGGCGTCTCATTGTGGGTGCAGGCGATCGTCGTCTACTGCGTAATCAGTGTTGGTTGCTATTGGGGGATCTGTGCGACGGTGCGTTTGAACAATCGTGAATCGAGCACCGACGGATGACGTTCTTTCTTCCGGAATGAATCCACAGATAGCGAGGCAATCCCACGGATGCATTCCTGGAAAGTCGTCTCCCACAGGATTTCATCCGTGGGATTGCCACGCTATCCGTGGGCTTGTCTTTCTTCAATCTGTGAAAACTGCACAATCTGTGGATTGGCGCGTCGGACATTTGCAAAGAAAAAACTTAACCGCGGATGACGCGGATATGCGCGGATGGGGAAGTTGACCTCGTCCGTGATGATCCGCGCGAATCCGCGTTATCCGCGGTTCTCTTTTTTTGTTTGAGGGTCTCACCCGGATCTGCAATGCAGACCACCGATCAACGCGCCGACGCGCCGTCGGACCAACGCTATTCGCGGCGGTGCCCGGCTCCAGGTTAAACGAGATGAAGTGACTCTTCGGTTACTTCCCGGCGGGGGCGACGGCGAGTTCCTGGTCGGCGAGGGGAGGCAGGGTGCGGGGCCAGGCGCCGCGGTAGATGATTTTGCGGACTCGCACCTGCGTTTCGTCGATGTAGTGGAACAGCGCGAAGATCCGCTGGTTCGACGATTCCAGCGAGCGCTCATAGACTTGCGTGCCGTTGAGCGCCAGGGTTACCGTGTCTCCCTTCACCGTGACGCGCATCTGATTCCAGTCGCCGGCCTTCAGCGGAAGGGTCTTCGGGCCGCGGCGGTTGGCCGGCTCGTCGAGCGCGTTGTCGGGGGCGAGGCCTGTGCGGTCGAACTGGGCGTCGGTCAGCCAGTGGATGCGGATTCCGGCAGGCTCCACGAGAAACGTCAGCCGGTCGAGGGCGGGATGCACGTTCGACGCGCCCGGCTCATAGAAGAACTCGTACTCGATCTCGCTGTCTTCCAGCAGCGGCCGATGGTACTTGAGCAGGCTCTGTCGATGGAGGCCGGTCAGCGGCGGCGCCTTCCCGGCTTCGGCGGTTTTCGCGCTGCCGATGTACACAGCAGCCAGATCGGCGTTCTTGCGGCCGATGATCTCGTCTCCCTGTTTCTTCCAGTCGGCGTTCTCGTTGCCGATCGATTCGGAGAAATAGTCGGCAATCCACTCGCCCAGGTCGTCGCTCTCCGACAGGTCGATCGCCTCGGGAATCTCGGGCTTGCCGGTGATCCGCAGGTTGCGCATACCGCCGGCGAATTGGCCGGAAGTGTGCAGCGCCAGCCACGGATCGGGGTGCAGCGGCAATCGTTGCTCGTGGACCTTCTGCCCCTGCATGTAGGCTGTATACGTGCCGTCTTCGACAACCAGACGATAGTCGTACCAGTCACCCAGCGCCGGCAAGATCGGCGCAATGGTCCCCTGCGTGTGGCCGCGGTGGTAATGAGAGATTTCGAATTTGTCGCGCGTGTAGCGCAGCTCGATGGCCGTCCCCGCGTAGGTCAGCCCCGCCTCGCGCCAGCCGAACGTCGTAAGCTGGCCGTTGACTTCGAAGTTCCCGCGGAGGGGAACGTTGAAGTACAGGTAATCGTGGTCATGCCCGGCAAAGTGGCGGGCTTCTCCTTTGGCGACGCGCCAGTGCGGGAACAAGTTTCCCTGACCTCGCGACGAGGCGGTGCCGTGCGTCACGCGCGACCACTGTTTGAGGTCCGGATCGGCGCCGAAGGGGGCGGCCACATCCGTCAGTGACAGGTACCGCGCCCGGTCGCGCATCGGGCGAATGTGGAATTCCCACTCGCGGGTGACGTATTTGGCCTGAATCTGCTCGACCATTTTCTCGAGCAGCGCGAGCCCTGTCGGCCGCAGATCGGGAATTTCGATCGCCTGCGCCGCCACGATGAACTCCGGCCAGCGCATCCATTCGGGGGCATCGGCCGGTAACTTGTCGAGCAGCGGTCGGGCCTGCTGCAGGTAGCCCGCCGCCGCCTCGGTCTTGTTCTGCGCCAGCGAGATCAGCGCCAGAAACAGGAACTTGCAGCGCTGGTCGTATTCGCCTTCCGGTTTGACGGCGATCGCCTGGCCCGCCAGGTCGTCGAGCTTCTTGAGCTCGCCGGCGACGGCGATCAGGTCGAGCACCGGCGCGATCAGCTCGGCCCCCGTCGGCACGCGCTTCGCCCCCGCCGCGGCCGGCGCGGCGGCACCGGCAGGCGCCGGATTGCTCGGAGTAAATCCGCCCAGGAACCGGAAGTTCGGATGATCGCCGGCCGGCAAGACCCATTTCCTCAAATAAGCGTAGCGCTCGGCCGCGGGGAGGGCGCGCCCACGGCGGAGCACCTGTTCCCAGTTCTCCAGGACGTAAGTTTCCTGGATGATCGCATGCCGCGCCCGCAGTGTGTGCCCCGTCGGCTGTTCCGGAACGCGGGCCATCAGGTTGGCCAGTTGCTCGGGCGCGAGGCGCTCGGGCCAGTTGCCTGACAGCACGACGTTGCGGACTTTGGCCTGCGTTGCTCCCTCGCGGTGGTACAGGCCGAACTGCCGGGAATTCGCCGCTTCCATCGGCCGCCGACAAATCTCGGCGCCGTTGAGCTCGATCACCGCGACGTCGTCCGCCAACGAAACGCGAACCATGTTCCAGTCGCCGGCCTTGAGCGGCAATTGCGGGGGACCGCTGCGGAAATTCGGCTCGTCGATCACATTGTCGTCGGCCAGGCCGTTCCAGGGATTGATGCGGTTGGCACCGTCGTGGATCCAGTGCATCTGCACGCCGGCCGGTCGCAGCAGAAAGGCCAGGCGGTCGAGGGCCGGGTGCACCTCGGCGACCCCCGGCTCGTAATAGAATTCATAGCGCAACGTCTCGCCGGGCCTGAGCGGCTTGAAGTAGTACAGTCGACGATCACGCTGCGTGGCCGATGCGACGTTCGCGGCGAGCGTCTGGCTGGTGATCACGCCGTCGCGCGACGACCAGGTGTAGTTGTTCGGGTCGACCTCTTTGGGAATTTCCTGACCGCCGTTGCGCTCGGGCTGTTTCTGGCCGAGCGTCAGGCGCGGCGGACGCGTCGCCCCGTCGGCCACCCAGCCATCGAGCCGGTCGGCCTGAGACAGCAGAACTTCCCGCGGAATGCGCGGGTCCCCGCTGATCGAGACGTTGGCCCACCGCGCGTCGCGCGAATGCTCTGCGAACAGAGCCAGCCAGGGACTGGTGCGGCTGGGGCTGGTGTCTTCGCACGCCAGATGCCCGTTGCACAGGCAGCGGATGCGATCCCGGCGGACTTCCAGCTTCAGCCGATTGTAATGCGGATTGCCGAGTTCGAGCGGGTCGGGACGATAGAGCGTTTCATTCCGTCCGATCGGCCAAAGCTCAGTCGTCGAGCCCCCATGCAGCGGCTCGAAGGCCAGCCCGCCGTAACTGACGTTGCCTTCACCCCAGCCGCGCAGGATCGCGTCGACCGAGAAATCGAACTCGCCTTCGAGCGGATAGTTGAAAACCAGAAAATCATCGCCCGGCCCCGAGACGTGGGCCACATAGTCGTCATGGGCGACCCAGAATGTATCGGCGGCCGCGACGTTGTTGGCGCTGGCCGTGTGCCACAGCGCGAGCCCCGGGTCGCGCGCCGGCGCGACGTCACACGGGATGCGGGTGGCAATTCCCACGCTCGCATCGAGATGCAGCCGGCTGAGCCAGTTGTGTCCATAAACCTGCTGGGCGTGCTTTCTAAGCTCCTCGATCAAGCGTTCTGAGGCCATATGCAGGGGAGGATGCCTCAGCCCCGCGCGGGCCGCCAGATAACTCCCCCAGTCGATCGGGGGCCGGTCGTTGGGGTTCGTCAAGCGCTGGGGATAGTCGGCGACGTGCTGCTGCAGTTCTGCGTCGACTTTGACTGCCTCGCCTCGCGCCATGGACACCAGCCACGACAGCACCTGCGCCTGATTGAGCTTTTTCGCGGCCGCATCGGCGGCGGCCGCGGCCAGCTCGTCGAGATGATTCGTTTCGCGCGCTGCGTCGATCAGCCAGTCCGCCGTGCTGACGACGTACCTGTCGGTGGGAAATTCGGCTGTGGCAGCCGGCGCTGCGGGGGCTCCGCCCGTGGCGGGACCTCCACTGGCCGGGGGCGCGGCGGTGGCGCCTTCAATGGCTCCTCGATTCCAGATCGCCAGGCCCGCAAACGCCGCGGGAGTGCGGTCGACGCCGGTGAAATCGGCCAGCAGGCGCACGGCCTGGCGTTTCTCGGTCGGCAGGGTCCAGTCCTTGAGCAGCGCGTACCGTTTCTCTGCGGGCAGTCGCGCCACATACTTGCCGGTGAGGAACAGCGCCGGGCCGAAGGATTCCTGGCCGTACCGATAGACGGGAAGCTCGGCATAGCGGCCCAGCATTTCGAACGCCTCTGACATCAGCCCGCCCTGCGCGAGCTCGAGGGCGACCGTCGCCACCTGCGACTTGTAGCGGTAGGCACCGTAGTCGCCGCCGTAGCGTGCGCCCGACTGCTGGTAGACCGTCAGGTATTGTTCCAGGGCCTTTTGTCCGGGTGCAGCGGCTCCCTGCCGGAAGTGGTAGCGGGCCAGCGACATCAAGAGGCCCGCGGCCGGCTCTTCGCTGCCGTTCGCCGCCTGGGTCGCCGAGCGCTGCGCCGCCTGTTCGATGATCGGCGCGGCGGCGGCAGCGGTTTTATCGTTCACCAGCGCCGGGAGCGCCGCGTAGCAGGCAAGCTCGGCGCTGTGCTGCGAGGGATCAGATGTCACCTGCTTTGCCAGCGCCGCCAGGCTCGAATTGGCTTCCGCGATATCGCCGCTTTCCAGCGCGGCAATCGTGCCGAGCACGTGCCCCGAGAGTTGCGACAGAGGCTGATTCCGCCGGGCTGCGATCCGTGATTTTAAATCGTCGATCCGCCCGGCTTTGACCGCCAGTGCCGCCAGCAATCGCCCAGCGCTCTGCTGTTCGCCGGGCGACTGCGACATCAACTGATAGGGATAAAGAAAGATCTCGCCGGGACGCCCCTCGGGAAATATGCCCGCAGCCAGGGCCGCGTACTGCTGCTCGGCCGGGAGCCCCCGCGCCTTCCAGACATTGGTGATTTCCGCCAGCTTGCGCGCGACCTGGGGGATGACCCGCGATTCGGCCTGGTTGTCGTTCGGACTGCTGCCGATGCGGCGCGGACCACCCGCGCCGAATTGCGAATTCGTCGGTTGCACAAACACGGGCGGACCGGGGCGCAGGGCCTCGCGGATCGCCCGAAACGATAGATCGGCCATGCCCCGTTCGGCCGCCAGCGTGGCGATCTCGACCGCCTGGTTGAACTGCCCGATCGTTGCCGGCGGAATCAACGGCCCGCGGGCGGCTGGGGTCGCCGCCCCCGCCCCCGGCACTCCGCCCGGAGTCGCAGGCGCCGGTACAGCTTTGGGCGCAGATTTCTGGACCGCCTTCTTTTGCGCAATATGTCGCACGTTACTCCCCCCCTTAGCAATGGCGGGCTGGGGGGGGTCGCGCTCAGCACTGTTCGCTTCTGCGCGCGCGAAATCAGCGAAAGTAATCTTCGGGCTCAGCCCATTCGCAGGCGAAAAGTCGGCAGCCTGCAATGACACCCCCCCTTCCCCCCCCTTGCTAAGGGGGGGAGTAAGGGCCGCGGCCTTCGGCGGTGCGGCCGGTTGTGGCAGGACGAGCTCGAGCATTTCGGTCCAGCGCGCTTCGGCCTGCTTCTTGTCGCCTGCGTCGAAAGCCTGCTGCCCCCATTCGCGCAGGATCGCCAGCGCGAACTTGGTGTCGGATTGCCGCCGCGCCGCGGCCAGGGCCCGTTCGGCGAAAAGTTGCCCTGCGGCGCGATGGTCGGGCAACTTCAGACATTCGCGCGCCGCCAGCCACAGGCCGATCTGACGCGCCGCCTCGGTGCGCTGCCGGGCATTGGCGCGAGTTCCCGCCGGCAACTCTTCCAGCGGGACGCGCTGGACAAGCGACTGCAGGCGCTTCACGGCGTCGCGGATGCTTTCTTTCTTTCCATCATGAAATGCCGCCAGCAGAGCCACCGTCTGAACCGAAAAATCGTCGGGATGCGCCGCCAGCAATTCGGCGACGCGGTTTGCGACGATCTTTTTCTGTTCGGGCAGCGCGACCCCTTCTTTAAGAACGCGAGCCAGGAGGCCGTTCAATTCGGCCTTGGAGAGTTCGCGCGGATGGACGAGCAGGACGAGATCGACGGCTGAACCGTCGTTCTCCGCGCCGCTGGCTGTTTTTCCGGATTCACCTTTGCCTGTCCCAGGCGAAGCCTTCAGCAGCGTTTCGAGCGTCTTCGACAGCAGGGCCGGTTTGAAGGCCTGTTGCGCTTTGCCGTAGGCCTGCTGAATCTGCCGGATGTAATAGTCGCCGCCGTATTGCTGGGAGGCACCTACGATTTCTTCGTTGTCGAGGACGTCGCTCATGACCCGAATGGCTTCAATCGGATAACCGAGGTCGACAAGCTGCGTTCCGAGCGAACTGGCCTGTTCAATCTTGCGGTAGGCGACATAACCGGGATCGTTATACCCCTCGTCCCGCTTCGAGCGCGACAGCTTCATCAGCAGGTCGTAGGCCCGGGGGGAATCCCCCGATTTCTGATACATCGCGACGAGCCGACGCATCGGGCTGTAGCTGTAGTCGAGCTGCCGTTCGGTCTGGTCGGCCGTCCCTTCGTACAGCTTGATCGCCAGGGGACGCGCGGCATCGCTCCCTTCGAGCTCCTGCCCGACCATCCAGGCGACTTCGGCCGGGATCTGGTTCTTCTTATCGGCCAGGATCTCTTCGATCATCGGCCGCGCCTGATCGTGCTTGCCGGTGCGCGCCAGGATCACCGCCAGAATCGCCTTCCCCGCCAGCCAGCCGGGCGATTTGGCACGCCCCTGCTCGACTTCTTTCTGCAGCTCGGGGAGCCGGTTCTGCTTCGCCGCCGCTTCAATCAGTCGCGTGATGACCCCCGTGACGCGTCCGTCGCCCGAATAGCTCAAGATCTGGTTGGCGCTCCCCCACGGATCGTTCTGTGCCAGCGCCTCGCTGGGGATCATCGCCTGGCGAGCGTAATCGTAAATCTCGGGCATTTTCCACAGCTCGTCGTGGTGCAGATAGCCGAGCATCTGCGTGCGTTCGTTCGGGAACGACTCCCACGCTTTGCGGAACAGTTTGATGGCCGCGGGACGTTCTTTGTCGTTGTACATCATGTTCTGCACGATGTTCATGATCGACCAGTAGTTGCCGATCCCTTTCCAGTCCATCTCTTCGACGAGCTTGATCAATTCGTCGGTCTTGTTCGCCTGCTGGAAAGCCCTCTGAACGTCATACGACTGGTTGGCGAACAGCGTCGCGTCTTTCTTGAGCGCGGCCTTATAGAATTCGATCGCGTCGGCGGCTTTGCCTGCCTGGGTCATCTGCTGTCCGATCTGGAACTGCAGGCGCGCGTCGTCTGGTCTGAGCGCGGCCATTTTCTTGAGCAGGTCGAGCCCTTTGGCCTGATCTCCGGCGGCCTGGTAATACTCAACCAGAGTCTGGTGCAGATGCGTCGAACCGGGCGAAGATTTCAATTGTGCCTCGGCCCGTTCGATCAGGTCCTTGAGCTTGCCCGAGCGAGCCAGCACTTGCAGCGCCGGCGCGCGAGCTGCGTCGTCTTCGCGGTAGACACGGTTCGGCCCTGGCAGCGCCGGGCCGCCCCGGCGCAGAATCTGGTGCGCCACCTGCACGGCGAGTTCGGGCTTCTGCTCGGCCTGGTACTGGGCCATCAGGCTGGTGAGCGCGCCGATGCGATTGCCCGCCTGCCTTTTGGCGCGCGCCAGCACGGCCTCGGCGTGTTCGTGCATGCCGAGTTGGCGCATCTCGGCCGCAAGCTGCACCTGCGTTTCGGAATCGAGGCGCAATCCGAACAGGCGCTCGGCCGCCAGACGCGCCCGCTCGACGTCTCCTGTGCGCACCGAGAGGCGCAGGGCGGCCGTTTCGCGATCCTGCATCGAGGCGTTGTCGACCGCCGTCATGCCTTCGACGATTTTCAGGGCGCCGTCGAAATCGCTGCGGCGTTCGCGCAGGTCGGCCAGTTCGTAGCGAAGCGCCTGGTTGGCGGGCGCCAGCTCAGAGGCCCGCGCCAGCTCTTCGGCCGACCGTTCCTGTTCGTCGTTCCACCATAACAGATACGACAGCCCCAGCCGCCACAGCACCCGCGCCGCCTCGGGGCTCTCGTCGCCCTGTTTGCGGAAATGGGCGAAGAGGTCGCTGGCGACGTCCCCGGCTTTGTAGATTTCGTACGCCTGGCGCAGCAGCATCAGCAGACTGTAATCGTAGAATTCGTTCGGGCTGGGGTACGTGATTTGCGCGTATTTCTGCGTCTTCCCCACGTAAAAGTTGATCCCCATTCCGCCACGATACGCCTGCTGGTTGGCGCTGCGCCGACTCGGCCGCGCCGTTTTAACCGCCGTTTCCTGCTGGCGCTGGGCGAATGACAGATAGCGCTCGAACAGTTTGATGACGTCCGGATAGGCGCCGGCTTCGGCGCGGGCCGCCATCAGCCGCATCACCGAATTAGCCATCGATTGGACGTAGTAATTGCCGTAGCCTCCGTAGGCAGCCTGGGCGCGGTTCCCCTGGGCCAGTTGTTCTTCCAGCGTTTTTTCGACGAGCGCCAGCGCCTTGTCGTAATCTCCCCGGTCGATCGCCAGTTGCAGCGACGTGGGGCGGATTTCCGGCTTGTCCGACGCGCTCATCATCTCGTCGTAAATTTCTTTTTCTTCCTCGGTGCGCTGCGCCCGTTTCAGCTCGGCCATCACGATCGATGCCAATTGCGTTCCGTACGGAGAATCCTTGACCAGATCGGGACGCGTTTTCTGCAGAGACCGGTAGCAGCTCAAGACGTGGTCCATTTCGTCGCCCGGCAGCGCCGGCGTCGTATCCTGGTTGGAATTCGACGCCACTCGCCGTCCTCCCGGTCCGGCCGCGCGAGAGGAAAGCGAAGTGAGATACATCCATTTCCCAATCGGATCGTCGAGCCGCGACAGCCGCCGCGCCGCCTCATAGATTTCCTTGTAGTCCTGGCGCACCTGCTGCAGGTACATCCAATCCCACAATTCGCGGGCCTCCGGATCGGGAGCGTCGAGCGCTTTGCGGCGGGCTGCAATGAATTCTTCCTGCTTTCCGTGTTTCTCATTGATCCGCAGGAGCCACGCCAGGGCCGCCATCCGCGCCGTGCCGAAGTCGGTCGGGCCGAAGAACGTGGTTGTCGAACCGCCGTAGTAATAACGGCTGTCGCCGAATCCGGCCGCCACTCGAACCTGATACGACATCTGCATCCGCTGCTGCATCGGGATCGTCTGAATCTGACGCGAGGTTCGCGCTGCCTGAGCCGTGGGCGGCCGCGACTGTGCTTGTTTCGCGCGCGCCTGCGCGACAATTCCCGTCTCGTCATCCGGCAGGCGCAGCTCGAGGATTGCCTGAAACTTCGACGCCGCTTCCGCGGGCCTGGCTGTCGCCACCGCGGCGCCGGCCCGATACAACAGCTCCCAGTTCTTGGGCTGGTCGCGCAGCAGCCGGTCAATAATCAGCAATGCCGTCTCCTGCTTGTCGTGCGCCAAGAGGCTGTCGATCGAAGGTAAGACCTTTTCCATCTCAGTCTCTTCGGTCGTCAGGCGGACCCATACGTTCGACGCTTCGTCGGTTTCGCCCGACCGCATCAGCAGATTGGCCAGGCGCATCTGGTTCTCTTTGCCGGGCGCGGCCACGAGAAGCTGCTGCTGGTACTTTGTGGCGACAACCATGTCCCCTTCACTCTCCGCCAGATTCGAAAGCTGCTGCAACAGTTGCGTGTCGCGGTTGTTCTGCGACAGCAGCCGTTCCAGTTCCTGCCTTGCCGTGCCGTAGTCTCCCGCCGACTGGTACGCCTGCGCCAGGCAGATCGTCTGCTCCCGTTCCTGATTGGCTTCCCTCCGCCCCCGCTCGAAC
>JACQFH010000293.1 GCA_016200145.1 Planctomycetia bacterium
CCGCCATCGCCAATTTTGGCGGCGCGGCGTGCACCCCTCGCGGCGCGCTAAGCCAGAGGATCGCGTAAAGTAGCAGGCACACTCCGTGTGCCGTCCGCTGGAGTTCAGGCTTCAGCCTGCGTTCTTGCCGAGTCGATCGCAGAATTGCATCCATCGAGAGCCGTATGAGCACCCAACGGATGCAACAGTGAGAACGGCGCTCGGTTGCGCAGGCTGAAGCCTGAACTCCAACGGCACACGGAGTGTGCCTGCTACTCTGAGGCGGCAATTGCATTCGCACCTCCTGCGTTCGCCGGTTCGTCGGGCAGCGCCAGACTGGCGATCCAGCCGGTCAAAAACGTCGTCCCCGAACCGACGACCGAATACCACGGCCACGCCAGCGGCGTGCCGAATTTGACGTACGTCATCACCGCCAGGCCCGTCACCATACCGACCAGCGCCCCGCGCCGCGACGCCGGGACGGGCAGCACGCCCAGAAAGAACACCCCCAGAATGATCCCCGTCGTAAAGCCGGCGATCGCCATCACTTCGTTGATGATGCTCGACGTCAGCCATTGCCCGGCGATGCCAACGGCAATCTGCGCCAGTCCAAACAGCACCGACATCCAGCGCCCCAGCCGCAGCTCGTGCGCCGGCGCGAGGGGCGACTTGCAAAGGGGCAGATAGAAATCGTGGATCAGGGCCGCCGCTGAGGAATTGAGCGATCCCGACATGGCCGCCGCAAAGATCGCGGCCAGCGTCAAACCGACGAGGCCCGGTGGAAGATGCTCGACGATGAATGCCGCCAGCACCTTGTCGCCGTCTCCTGGCGGAGGCTGACTCACGAACGGCGGATTGTGCGGAAAGCGCGCGTAGAAACAGGCCAGGGCCACGCCGATCAAGAGAAACAGTGCGAACTGTGCGAACACCACAATGCCGCTGGCAACGATCGCCCTGGCGGCGGCCCCCTGGTTTCGCGCACAGAGGTAACGCTGCACCATCATCTGATCGGCGCCGTGCGTCGTCAGTGACAGAAAGGCCCCGCCGATCACCCCCGCCCACAACGTGTATTTTTCCCGGGGGTCGAACGACAGGTCGAACATCGTCCATTTGTGATTATCGGTGGCAAACGTCGTCAGTTCGTGCCATCCGCCGGGCAATCCGCCCACCAGCATGGCGAGTGCGACTAAGGCGGCCAGAATGTACGTGACGAACTGCAGGCAGTCGGTCCACACGACCGATTTGATGCCTCCGAAGCAGGTGTAAGCGATCGACGTCAGACCCACGATGACCACCGACGTCGCCTGGTCGAGGCCGGTGACGATCTGCACCGGGATTGCCGTCAGGAAAATTCGCAGGCCGTCCGCCAGTGTCCGCGTGATCATGAACAGCACCGACGCGACCTTTCGCACGGCCCCGCCGAATCGCCGGCTCAGGACCTCGTATGCCGAGTACATCTCGCCGCGAAAATAGTGCGGCAACAGCAGCACCACGACCAGCACGCGCCCCAGAAAATACCCCAGCGACAATTGCAGAAACGTGAAATTGCCGAAGTACGCCAGCCCCGGCACGCTGAGAAAGGTCACTGTGCTCGTTTCGGTGGCAATAATCGAACCCAGCAGAGCCCACCAGTGGAGGTCGCGTCCGCCCAGCATGTAGTCCGACAGGTCGCGCTGCCCTCGCCCCACCCATAATCCCAGGCCGATCGACCCGACGAGATACGCGACCAGCACGAGCAGATCCAGGCCGCCCAGTGTAAAGTGAATATCGAACAACGTGAGTGCCTGGAAGTTTTCGTGGTGCGATTGAAGCCACGGAGCGAACGCGGATAAAACACGGAGATCGGCGCGGTCCGGGCCGAACTATCTTGCTGTGAACTTCTCCCGGATACAACCAAGATGCTCGAGAAGCTGACGACCGAAGCCCGCAACGTCGATTCGGAAGGCATCGACGAGCTGTCGGCGATCGAGATTGTGCGCCTCATGAACTCGCACGACGCCGGCGTCGCCCGGGCCGTGCTCGAAGAGGCCGACCGCATCGCCCACGCGATCGAGACGATTGCCGATCGGCTCCGCACGGGGGGGCGATTGATTTATCTGGGGGCCGGCACGTCGGGTCGACTGGGCGTGCTCGACGCGGCCGAGTGCCCTCCCACGTTCAATACGCCGCCGGAACTCGTCGTGGGCCTGATCGCCGGCGGCCCGGCGGCCCTGACGCGAGCCGTCGAAGGGGCCGAGGACCACCCCGAACTTGCGGTCGCCGATCTCGACGCCATTGCCCTGTGCGACCGCGACGTCGTCGTGGGGATCGCCACCAGCGGTCGAACGCCCTACGTGATCGGCGGTCTCGCCCATGCCCGCACGCGGGGCGCATTCACAATCGGTTTCAGTTGCGTTGCCGAGCCCAAACTGGCCGCGGCCTGCGAGCTGACGATTACACCGATCGTCGGCCCCGAGGTGATCACCGGTTCGACGCGACTCAAGTCTGGCACCGCCACCAAACTGACCCTCAACATGCTCACGACCGGCGCGATGGTGCTGCTGGGCAAGACCTACGGCAACCTGATGGTCGACCTGCGTGCAACGAACAACAAGCTGCTCGATCGCACCCGCCGCATCGTGATGATGCTGACGGGCCTGGCGAAAGCTGACGCCGAAGCGCTTCTGGCGCGCTGCGACGGCGAGCTCAAGACGGCTGTTGTCGCCCACGAACGCCAGGCGAATCCCGTAGAAGCCCGCCGGCTGCTGGACGACGCCGGAGGCCAACTGCGGCGGGCCCTGACCCCTGTCGGGCGGGCTGTGCCCACCAGCATTGATGATTCTGCGGAATCGAATGCCGAACGCCATCGCCCATCCCGTGGCGACCCGTCGCTCGTGCTCGGCATCGACGGCGGCGGCAGCAAGACGGCCGCCTGGCTGGCTCGCCGCGAAACCGATGGCCGGTGGTCGATCATCGGCAAAGGCGCCGCCGGGGGCTCGAACCCGCAATCCCTGGGGTTCGATCGTGCGCTCGGCAACGTCGACGCTGCAATTGACACGGCGTTCGCCGCCGCCGGCCATCAGCGCTCGCCGGTCGCGGCGGCCTGCCTGGCGATGGCCGGAGCCGAGCGCGAGGCCGATCGAAACCGCGTTGCTGCGTGGGCCGCCGCGCGGCAAGTGGCCGACAACTTGCAGCACGTCCATGATGCGCTGCCTCTATTGGCGGCTGGCACTCCCGATGGCTGGGGCATCGCCGTCATCGCCGGAACAGGATCGTTTGTTTTTGGGCAGGACTCCGGCGGCCGCACGGCGCGGGCCGGCGGCTGGGGCTACCTGTTCGGCGACGAGGGGAGCGGTTACGTCCTCACGCTGCAGGCGCTGCGCGCGGCGACGAAAGCCGCCGACGAGCGCGGACAGGAAACGAGCCTGCTCGCACGTTTTGTCGACAAGTTCCAGTTGCGGCAGCCGCTGGATCTGATCGGGGCTGTTTATCAGGGAGGCGCCGACCGCCGCACGATCGCGTCATGGTCGGACATCGTCTTCGAAGAAGCCGCGCGCGGCGACGCCGTCGCCAAGACCCTCATCTCGCGGGCGGCCGGCGATCTCGCCGAGACAATCGCCGCCGTCTGCCGGAAACTTGGCTTCGATCAGTCTGCATTTCCCGTGGCGCTCAGCGGCGGCCTGTTCATCCACCACGCCCGGTATCGCGAACTGGTGCAGCAGGAACTGTCGCAACGAAAGCTCTCGCCCGCGCCCACGGCCGTCGTGGCCGATCCCGTTGCCGGCGCCGTCATCTTGGCGCAACGGATGATCGACGCGCCCGGCAGTCGATGACTGGTGGCGTGAGCGCCCTGCGCGGTAGCCGAACTCGCCAGAGATTCGGGCGGCGCAGCTCCGGGAGGGCGAGGCTCCTGCCGAGCCGCCAATGTGTCTCATCATGTGGACACGCGCTCAATGGGCAATGTTTGACCTCGACAATGGTCAGACGTTTCCCAACGGGCGGATTTCAATGACCGGCGGCGCAGCGGCGGCTCAGCAGGAGCTTCGCCCTCCCGAAAACGTGCCGCGGCACGAGCCCGACAGATGTAGGGTGGGTCGAACGGAGTGAGGCCCACCTGCATTGGCGACTTCACACACAGCCGCATCCATCCGCAGTTCCTGATCTTTCCTGTTTACGGAATGAACCCACGGATGGCGTGGCAAACCCACGGATAGTGAAGTCGCGACGATCTGGAATATCCATAGATTGCGCCGATTTTCACAGATTAAAGCAGGCCGTGCATCAGGATCATCTGCGGAAATCTAAGAAATCTGTGGATCGCATTTTTGTAATGCCAAATGCACATCGCTCGCATATTTCGTGATTCTGCACCCATCATCCGTGGGATTGCCACGCCATCCGTGGGCATCTTGAATTCCATGCAATCCAATGAGCGACTACGCCAGATCAAACAGCATGATCTCGGCATCACTCGTCGCGCTGATCGTCAATTCGCGCTCGTCGCTCGCCGCGGCCCCATCCCCCGCGTGCAGGTCGTTCCCGTTCAGAGAGACACTGCCGCGCAATACCTGCAGCCAGGCGTGCCGTCCTTCGGAAATCGTGTGGCGGACCTCTGCATTCGCGTCAATGCCCGACAAAAAGATCTTCGCATCCTGATTAATCAGCAACGAACCTTGGGCCGCGTCGCGCGAGGCGACGAGCCGCAGATTGTTGTGCCGTTCGTCGTCGGGAAAGCGCTTCTGCTCGTAACTCGGCTCGATCCCTTTCTTCTCGGGAAACAGCCAGATCTGATAGAGGTGGACCGGTTCGGTCGCCGAGGGATTGAACTCGCTGTGCGTGATGCCGGTGCCTGCCGACATCCGCTGAAATTCCCCGGGTCGCAGGACTTCGCCATTCCCCATCGAGTCTTTGTGCTCGAGCGCGCCCGAGAGGACGTACGTGACGATCTCCATGTCGCGATGCGGATGCGTCCCGAACCCCTGTCCCGGCGCGACGCGGTCTTCGTTCATGACCCGCAGCGCCCGAAACCGCGTGTGCTCCGGGTCCTGATACGTCGCGAACGCAAACGTATGCCACGTATCGAGCCACCCATGATCGGCATGCCCGCGATCTTCAGCTTTTCGGATCTGGATCATTCTGCACCGCCGGAATTGTAGGTACTGGCGATTAAGAAGGAAGGGGAGCGAGCGCAGGGTTCGAAATCTGCCCATTGCCGTACGGTGCCTGGCAGGCTTGGATGAATTCAGATGATCTGGACAGTTTGTGATTTGCGTCACATCCGGGCGCAACGCCTGCAGTTAGAATGTCACAAATAGGCCTGAGTTGCCGATCTTTCGGCGAGTCGGGTCGAGTGATTTGGAGCTTCGCGTGCCGCTGGTCCGAGCTGTGGCGGGTCGACCGCGGGTGTGATTTGGGCCGCCCGGGAGCATTCTTGAACCGGATCTCAGGAGAGCGACATGCCCAGTTTCGAAGAGCTCATCTTCAATCCCGAATTTCGCCAGCGTTTCATCGACAATCCGCAGGAGGCGGCCGGGGAAGCGGGGTTGTCGGTCCCCAGCGGCGTCAAGCTGGTCGTCCACGAGGATACGGCGACTGAAATGAATCTGGTCCTGGGTGGTCCGATGGAGGGCCTGCCCGAAGAACTGCAGAATCTGGTCTTGAAGGCGCAAGACGACGCGGCATTCAAATCACGGCTGATCCGCGATCCCGTCACGACGGCCCGCGCAGAAACCGGGTTCGTGTTCCCCCCTGAACTCAAAGTCTGCGTTTATGAGAACACGGCAGGGACGACACACGTCGTCCTGCCTGCCGTGGAATCTGCAGAAGGCGAGCTGAACGATCGGCAACTGGAACAAGTCGCGGGTGGAATGAGTGCGCAACAACGCGCCCAGTTTGTCGCCCAAATGGTCGCCGACGCGACCCGTCAAAGCCGGCAGGTCGGCTTGGGCAGCATCAATCGCAACAACCGGCGCTAGGCAGTACGAATTGGGCCTCCGGTGGCATGCGGTGGCACGGTGGGAGTTGGTTCCTGAGGCGGAAACGGATTTTGACTTCGTGAACCTGAACGTGCTGCAGGCGGGCCTGGTCAAAACCGATTCCTGCCGCACGCTGCCGAACCGCGAGGAACTGCTGTCTCACCTCCGGTCACGGAACTTGGTCGGCGACCTCCCGCTCGAAGCCCGCGAAGTCGCCGACGCGTCCTTATTCCTGGCCAGCCCCTTGAGCGACATGATGCAGGCCCACACCCTGGTCCTGGACGGCGGCGCGTCGGTGCATGGGTAATGCCGTGACCGCGGCGGCATCGCCCCGCCGGCAAATTGCGCGTCGGAAGGCGCAGCGAAGGCCAGAGTGCAGGTCTCTACTCCGGGGTCGCAGTTTTTTCTAAGAAGGCGACGAGTTCGCCAGTGGCTGCGTGCGCCGCTTCAGGCCGCCGCCAATTCTGCGACGCGGTCAACTCGCTTGGTTACCGACGAGTGCAACGCCGGGACCGGCGTGGTCATCACAAATCCGATTCGATTCAGGTAGTCGCTTAATTTCGACGAAATCACCGCTGGGACTGGATGTATACGGCGTCCATTCGAAATGCGCTTCCAAATCGTCGACGCCGATCTGAATATAGTCCGGTCCCCGTTCCGGCGCAGCAAAATTGACCACGATCGGAAGCCTGAAGCGTGAACTCGTCCCAGCGACGGCATCAATTTCCAGAAGCGTTAATTCGACCGTGTCTCCTGCTCTCTTGGCGCCAAATGTTGCCGCTAACTGTCTCGCGATGTGCGACTCGTCCACATCGGGCGTAAAGAACGCAGGCAGAACGGCGTCTGAACCAAAGTCCGGACTTTCGGGCGCTGCGACCATGAACTCGTACAGTTCATCGAAGAGTGTCTGATTATGTTCGTCGGCAACACGCGCTCCAATGAACAAGGGCATTCAGGCCACCTCGATTCTCAACAGAAAATGCTCATCAGCTTTGCAGAAATGCAACTCGGAAAGTGTGCCTCAAGCTCTAGCGAGAGCGAGCATCATTTCCGAGCGGTCGCATCCAGAACCTGGCGCACTTGATACCGGCGCCCCTTGTAGGCCGACGCGTCCACCTGATCCTTGATCGAGCGCCGCGGCATTTCCGGATGTTCGGGATTGAGGGGCGCGGTCGCAATGACCTTGCCTTTCTCGGGGCCTTCGAGCAGAAGGGCGACGAGATTGCCCTTTAATTTCGAGAATTGCTCTCCGGACAGGGCTGAAACGGGGCTGCGCGCAGCTTTCGCCCGCCGCGCTTGCTCCGCCGTCGCGTTTTTCTTCACGTGATCCATCGGACTCTCTGGATGATCGTCAGTCCCGCGATCTGCGGGAGCATCGGGCCAGACTACGCGGAATTGCGCGGCCTTGCCCGCGCGCGATGCAGTCGCACGGGGACGCAGTTGTATGTATCGACAAAGTGCCTCGACCGCCTGTACGGGGCCGCGTGCATTTATTACAAACCCAGCAGAGCTGTCGGGAACTTCCGACCAACTGACCTGCCGAAAAAGTTCTCTTAACTCCCTTTCCGCGCCCAACCAGTCCGCAATGTCTTCCCCGTGAACGCGTCCTCGACGCTCGAACTTTTCGTAAGCCAAAAGCTCGATAAACTCCCGAGGCACCTCGATCTTCTCGACGGGCTTGGGGCTCGCAGTCCGACTTCTCCGAGCAGCAGTGGAGACCGCCATTTTGCACCTCGCTCCCTGTAGCGGCTTTCGGTGGAATTCCGATTCCTGACGTAAACAGTAGCTGTCTCATACGTTACGGAATCCCACGTCCATCGTCAAGCGGGTGCAATCGCTCCAAGGCTGTTACGCAACACATCCTCTCACCGTTGGCCAAGCCCGTCAGTCGTTGGCTTCCCGACGACCAAAGTCTTTCCCTTGATATGTATAACGGGGGCAATTGACATTCCGGAAGCCGGGAAGTGCGCCCGGAGCCCATTTTTTTTGATCTTTTCGGTCCCAAGCCACTAAATGGCAATGAGTTCCAATTCCTGGGAATCGCAGCGAGCAGACTGCCCTATCGGGGAATTCCTGTAATCGGATTGATTGATTCGTCGTCAGAGTTACACGTCATGGCAGCCGCCCAGCGCGGCGGGCTGCCACAGCGGCTTCATCAACATCAGGCGACGCTGACCACAAAGAGTAACGCCAAAAAGCGCTACTCGGCTCTCTAGAATTCTGCGAAGACGCCGAGGAAGAGTTGCTGCTGACTGGCTGACCTGATGAACGACGCTCTGCCCCCGTTTCGGGTTGGCGTCGATGTACCCGACCTACCGACGTTGTTAGACTGATGCCTGCGAATGGATTTGCAAAACGTGCCACAGCAGGAGTTCGACAACATGTTCGTGCTGCGGGTCAGACGTGAGCACTCAGGCCATTCAAATCGGCAGCATCATTCGCGGACCGACGCTGCCGGAAGCCGTCGAAGTCCTGGCTCTCATTCCGTTTGGCGAGTCCCTCAAAATTATCGGCCGCGGGTGCAATTCGGGCCTGACGTTTGATCCCGTCCTCAGCCCGGCCCAGCTTGTGCAACTGACGATCTCCGCGGATGTTGAGCCATTCGACGGCGACGCGCGCCTCTTCCGACTGGGCATCGAGGCACACCGGTTGGGCCTGGCCTACGAGTACGACCCGTATTTCTCGCTGTCGATCGCCCGCGTCGATCCGCTGCCGCACCAGTTGGAGGCGGTTTACGGCTATTTCATGCAACTCCCGCGGATCCGATTCTTGCTTGCCGACGATCCGGGGGCCGGAAAGACGATCATGGCGGGATTGCTCCTCAAAGAGCTCAAAGCGCGGGGCCTCGTCCGCCGGGTGCTGATCGTCACCCCCGCAAACCTCACGTTTCAGTGGCAGCGCGAGTTGGCCGACAAATTCCGCGAGAAATTCGACGTCATCCGCGGCGACGTGTTGCGGGCCAACTACGGCCAAAACCCCTGGCAGGAACGCGACCAGGTCATCACCTCGGTGTCGTGGGTCTCGATCATCGAAGACGCCCGCGAGAGCCTGCTGCGCTCACACTGGGACCTCGTGATCGTCGACGAAGCGCATAAGATGGCCGCGCAGGTGGTGCGCCGGCTCTCAGGGATTCAGGTCGAGACGTCGGCCGTGTTCAACATGGCCACGCAGTTCGGAGGGGGCAAAACCCACTCGCTGACGACGTTGTTTCACCTGGCGCGGCACGGCGCCGCCGCCAAAGCGTGGCAGGGTGTCGATTCGATCCTGGCGAGGGCGCAGGTGCCGACTGTGCCCAGCGCGGCGACCGCCGTCTTTGTCGGGACGGAATTCGATGCGATCGCCGGACGCAAGGGGGCGGGCGAGCCAACCCGCAAGACGCCGTGGGGCGAAATCGCCTGGCAACTCGGCGGCCAGGACGCATTTGCCAAAGTCGCCCAACATGACGCCCAAGGCGTTTCTCCCGCCGGCGATGTGATCCGCGAAATGCTTCCGGCCGGGCCGACGCTGATCCTGATGGACGAATTGCTGAATTACATCAGCAGCGGCCGAAAGCTGGGAATGCGCGACCAGTTCTTCAATTTCCTGCAGAACCTTTTCGAAGAAGCGCGGGTGCGCAACAATCTCGTGCTGTGCGTGTCGATTCCGCGCTCAGACCTGGAGATGAACCCCGACGATCAGCGCGACTACGACTCGATCAAGAAGCTGTGCGACCGGCTCGGAAAAGCAATTCTGATGTCGGCCGACAGGGAGATGCCGGAAATCATTCGCCGCCGGCTATTCGAGTGGGACGGGCTTTCGAACGACGCGAAGGCCACGGCCTCGGCCTATGCCGAGTGGGCCGCCGAGCACGCCCAGGAATTGGCGGGTGTCGACCGCGACGCGATCCACGATCAATTCAAGGCGTGTTACCCGTTTCATCCATCGGTGATTTCGGTCTTTGAGCGGAAGTGGCAGAGCCTGCCACGGTTTCAACGGACACGCGGCATCTTGCGGCTGCTCGCGCTGTGGGTGTCTCACAATTACCAGGAAGAACACCGCAAGAACACGAACGAGCCGCTCATCACGCTCGGCTTGGCTCCATTGGACAATCAGACGTTTCGCGCGGCTGTGTTCGAACAACTCGGGTCGCAGGACCTGGAAATTCCCGTGACCGCCGACATAGCCGGAAAGCAGAGCGGTTCCCATAGCCTGCGACTCGATAAGGAAGCGACCGAGGCCATTCGGAAGTCGCAATTGCATCGCAAGGTCGCCACGACGATTTTTTTCGAATCGAACGGCGGGCAAAGTCAGGCGCGGGCCGACGCCGCATTGCCGGAAATCAAGACCGATGTGTGTGGTCCCGAGGTCAACATGGCCGACGTCGATACGGCGCTCGAGGGTCTGGCCAGCACCTGCTTTTATCTGCAATGGGATCGCAACCGCTACCGGTTCGGACTGTCGCCCAACCTGAATCAGATGCTGGTCAACCGCCGCGGGGGCGTGCAGGCCAAGGCAATCGACGAACGCATTCGCAAACGAACGCAGGAGCTGTTCCGCAAGAATTCCACGGAACCGTGCAAGCTCATCGAACGCGAGTTCTTTCCCGGGCGAAGCAATGAGGTCAAAGAGGTGCCGCGGATTACGCTCGTGGCGATGAGTCTCGACCATCCGGCCGAGGAGCGCGGGACTTTGCAACTCATAGAAGAAATCGTGCGCGACTCGGGAACGAGCGGTCGGACGTTCAAGTCGGCGCTGATATTCGCGGCGGCCGATCCGTCAGTGAACATTCCAAATAACGCCCGCGAAGCTCTGGCCTGGGAAGACATCGACGACGACGAGGAGACGCGGAAACGCATCGACGAAGGGCAACACAAGTTGCTGGAGCGGAATCTGAAGCGGGCACAAGGCGATCTCGACGAGGCCATTTTCCGGGCCTATCAGCACCTGTACCTGCTTGGAAAAGACAACAAACTGCGGCACATTCCGCTCGGCAACATCACGTCCAGCGCCGCGGGAAGCCTGGTCGAGATGTACTTGCAGCGTCTCGGCAGTCATGGAGGACTCGATGAAGTGGTCGAATCCGTACCCGCCCGAAAGCTGCCGAATTTTTGGCCGGCGTCAATGGTAGAATGGTCGACGAAGGCCGTGCGCGATGCGTTTTATTCCTCGCCCCTGCTTCCACGGTTGCTCAATCCCGAGGCAGTCAAACGGACGATTGCGGACGGGGTGACGCATGGAGGGATCGGATACGCAACGAAAGACTCGGCGGGCCGCCTCAAGCTGGTGAAGTGGAAGGACAGCCTGTTCGAAGGCGACATCGAGATCGCCGACGACGTGTTCATTGTGAAAGAGGACGACGCCCGGAAGCTGCGCGAACCGCCGCGCCTGGCACAGATCCAGATTAAGCCGGAACATGTTTCGGTAAAGATCGGCGACCAGGCTGCGTTTACCTGTAACGGAATCGACCAATACGGCCAGCCAATCAATGTCGCCACGCCGGAATGGTCTGCGACAGGCGGGGCGATTGACGCGAAAGGACTGTTTGCTGCCGGCGATCATGGCGGGGCGTTCATCGTGAAGGCCCAGGCCGGCGGGAATGAGTCACTGGCCGAGGTTCGTATTACGACGCTGGACGAACCACCGGCTCCAGCACCACCGCCTCCGGGCGAACGGTTTCTGCGCTGGCGGGGCTCCGTCCCGCCGCAAAAGTGGATGAACTTCTACACGAAGGTACTAAGCAAATACGCCACCTCACCCGACCTGAAGCTCGAGGTCAGTTTCGAGGCCAAGGTCGAGCGCGACCAGGCGGACTCGAAGGCGACGGAAACGAAGTCCGCCTTGCGGGAGCTCGGCCTGGACGAAAACGCCCAGGTTGTTTGAGGGTGATTTGATCGGAACGCGGCAGCGCGATCTTCCGCCCCCGCATTCCCGCTCACGCCCGGTCCAATCGCCCCGGACGAGCGGTCCGATCGAGGCATTGGCGTAAGTCGAAGCGCCGTAAAAACGAATTCACCCGCTGACAGTTGCTGTCAGCCGTGCAGGTCAGGCATTCCAGCCTGACGGCAATGTGCGTGCAATCCAAATTGTCGACCGCCAGCCCCGGAATCTGGCGGTAGACCGGCACTTTGGCATTTGGTGCCGTAGTCTCGTGCCAGACCCGACGCTGTCAGGCTGGGGCCCAGTACGGACCATTTCCGGCGGAAGATCAGCACGCTGGCCTGCTACCGATAAGCTCGGGAAACCCGTCAGTGAGTGTCGGCATGCTCGCGAAGGATTCCGGCGTTTCGTGATTTTGCAAAGATTCACAGGCTGGAAGCCTATGCCACGGGGAACGCAGCGCTGTCAGGCTGGAAAGCCTGACCTACCTGGCTCTTTTCTATTTTTCTGGCAAAGTTGCGGCGGAACTGCCGTTGCGGCTGGCGGTTAGAACTATTTTTGTTGTTCCTTATATTTCTACCCAGTCTGTATTGACAGTTTATTATA
>JACQFH010000294.1 GCA_016200145.1 Planctomycetia bacterium
CAGACGGAGGGTGGTGCCGTCCAGGGCCAGCAGACGGAACTGTTTCCAGCGGACCCGTGCCGCGTGCCGCTTCAGGAATCGCTGGCCCAGGATCAGCACAATGGCCGCCCAATAAGACAACGGCATGCGTTGTCGAGCCTGGCCGTCGAGTATTGCCTCGCGCATCCGCGTTGGCGGATCAGCTTGCAAACCCATAAAGTCCTTGGAATCCCATAGTCTTTTGCGTTCACGTTGAAACTAACGAGAACGCCCAGCGCCTGGCGCGGAACCAGCGTGGGCCCGGGCACGCCTCACTTCGGAGACGATTCGGGCGGCGTCGGCGGCGGCGACTCACTCTGCGACTTGAGCAAGGCGGCGAGCTGCGTGCGATAGGCCGGTTCATCGGGATTGAGCGCGATCGCCTCGCGGATCGCGGCGATGGCGCCGTCGCGGTCTCCCTTCGCCTCGAGTGCGCTGCTGAGCGCCTCGTGCGACCAGGCATGATCCGGCCTGGCCCGGATCGCCGCACGCAGCACGGCGACCCAGGGCGAAGGGCGAAGGGCGAGGAGCGAGGAGCGAGGAGCGAAGTGAGAAGTGAGAAGTGACTTTCGGGAACACCCAGTATCTGGCTGTTGGTCATGCCGCTTGCCTTGAACCGGAACTATCTGCAAACTGCTTTTGATGAAGCAGACGCGCCCAGCCGGAAGGCGTTCGTATCGGGGCGGCCGCGGCGTTCGGCGCGACGCAGGCTGAAAGCAGCCAGGAGCGGCAATGTTCAACTTCGGCAAGTTCCGGAAGAAGCGAGATTCTCGCGAGTTTTGGGCGTGGCTCAGTGCCAATGCTTCGCGGATTTCGGCGGCCGGTCCCGAGGGTGCTGCGCACGCTGCCGCGGAGCTCTCTCGCGTCTTCAAAAGTTCGTACCCCGATCTGGTCTGGGAGGTGACGCCTAACGATTCCGGGCCGTGGACTTTTTGCGTAAGCGCTGACGGCAATCCTGGGCTTTTTGACGCAGTCAAGTCGGCCGTTTCCGACGCTCCATCGATTCCGGGTTGGGAAATCAGAGCGTTCCGCCAGCGCGGCTCGCTCGACGCCGTCATCGAGATGCATGGCCGGAAGCTGAGCTATGATGATATCTGGTGCGAGGTGGAGCGGGACGGCGACCGAGCCCGCGTCAAGTTGCTGGTGCGCGGACTCACGCTGGAGTCCGCCAAGGATCTATTGGGCGCGGCTCTGGTGCTGCTCGACAATGCCATTGGCGAGTACGACTCGGTTGTCAAGATTTCGGAGCTCGACAACGGCCCGCTGCCAAGCGCGCCGGTGAGATCAGACAAATGTTTCCCGTTGTCCGAATTGCCTGGCTATTTGGATAGCCTTGAGGCCACGGCGACCTAGAGCGAAGAGAGAGGAGCGAAGGACGAGGGGCGAAACGAGAGGGGCGAAGGAAAGTGCCGCGATCGGGGGCCACCCACGATTTGCCGGGACACAAGGCAGGCGGGATCCGCACTTATCGGCCTGGACTCCAGCGATTGGCGGGTGGCCCCGAGTCTGCCCCCGAGCGAAACGCGCGATGGCTGCGGCGGTCAATCGTCAGCGCGGCCTGAGGCGGTACTTGTTTCAGTCGACACCTGAAACGCGTCGAAGAACTTCTGAACGTCGGCAGATGCCAGCCGAAACCTGGAGACGTGAACGGTGAGTTGAAAGAGGCGGCCCTGCGTTGCAAAAACCCGCGACTTTACGATCGCTCCTCCGGCGGTCAGCACTTCCAACTCCCAGCCGGGAACACCGCGCAGATCAATTGGTTTTTTAGATTGCACCTTTCCCCGGCAGGCGTCAACGACATTTTTCTGGCCCAATTCCAGCAGTTTCTCCGCTCCATCAGGCTGGGCGCCAATCTCACGCGGGAATTGGATGGCCACAATCGCGAACAGTTCCTTTCTGCCAGACGGTTTTGATGCGAACATCTGCACTTCCACCTTGCCCGCGGCGGTCTCTTGCGTGCCCTGTTCGATTTCAGGAGCCCCTGGCATCAGGGCCTCGAAGCCGGCGCCCGGAGGTGCGACGACTTTCCATTCACGGGGGTCGATATTCGATTGGGCAGACGCGACGAATCCGCCAATCGCCACGAACAGCAGTGCCGCTGGCAGAAGTGTCAACAGGTACCGGCGCCCGGATTCCCGGTCTTGTTCAGCCAGGGCATTCGTCTCGGCGCAAGGCTGCGACTCGCACCCACGAATCGTCGTCTGTCTTCGCCTGTTTGGGAAGCAAGCGAGAATAATCAGCCCGGGAACGAGGAGGTAGCCCATCAGGCCGAACCAGCCCGAATACCCTTTCCATCGCGCATAGTTCACGCATCCCCAGATCAAGAGTGCCCAGCCGACAAACCAGGCAGCGGACCCGAATGGAAATAACTCGGGACCGCTCGTTGCGGTTGTGCTGCCAATGATCATCGCGAGGATGCCGCATCCCGCTCCCAAGTTGGCGCTGGCCTTGAACTGCATCGGCTGGGCCCTTTCGCGGTGTCGGATGAGTCGGCGACACGCGACATTCTAACGCGTCAAGGCCGGTTCTCAACGATCGCCTGCGAAGCCGCGCCGAGGGTGCGATCGCGATCATCGGCCGTGATGCTGGCTGAAGCCGCCCGATAAGCCGGCTCAAGCCGGCTGACAGGATTTCCGGGCCGGTATCCACCAGCTAAAGCTGGTGGCAAAAACTGGGTCGGCTGAAGCCGACCGGACCAGCAGCCTGTTGAATACAACGCAGAGCCGCGCCCGTAAGGAGGCGGAGTCCTGCAGGATCTCCAACGTCCAGTCCGCTCCCTTACGGTCGCGGCTCCGTTTTCAACGGATTGCGGCCAGCCGATGCCGCGGGGCCGGCGTGGGGCCGGGCACGGGTCACTTCGCGGACGAATCGGCCGGCGGCTTCGTCGTCGACTCGCTCTGCGACTTGAGCAACGCGGCGAGTTGCGTGCGATAGGCTGGTTCGTCGGGATTGAGCTGGATCGCCTCGCGGATCTCGGCGATGGCGCCGTCGCGGTCTCCCTTCGCCTCGAGTGCGCTACTGAGCGCCTCGTGCGACCAGGCATGATCCGGCCTGGCCCGGATCGCCGCACGCAGCACGGTGATGATGGCGTCCTGATCGCCCCCGTTCCTCATGATCGTCACCAGATTCGTCAGGGCGCCCGTGTGGCCGGGTTCGATCCGCAGCGATTCCCGGTAGGCGGCGACGGCGCCCTGCGGATCGCCCCGGGCCGCGAGCAGGTAGCCGAGCAGGTGATACTCCCCGGCGTCAGCGGGCCGGCGTTCGATGGTCGCCCGGGCCGCGGCGATGGCCTGGTCGAGCGTTTTGAGCCCCTCTTCACGCTGCTGGTGCCCCAGCAGGATCGTGCCCAGGCAACCGATGTTCCGCGCCTCTCCGGGCCGCACTTCGACAAGAGCGCGAAAGGTGGCGATCGCGTCCTCGCCACGTCCCATCCGATCGAGCAGGTGGCCCAGGTTATGCGCCGACTCCGGTCGCAGCGCCCGCGCCGCGGTGTAGTAACGCACCGCGTCCTCACGCCGCGCGGGGATTTCGGCCAGGACCTCGCCCAGGTGGTAGTTGATCCAGACGTCGCCCGGGTAGCGCTGCGCGCTCGACTCGAGCAGCGCGATCGCCGCCGCCGAATCGCCCGCCTCTCTCAGCGCAGAGGCGAGCTGAAGAACGCTGGCGGGCGGAAGCTCGGCGATTTGTCGATCCTGGAACAGGGACCGCAGGGCCACGACCTGTTTACGCATGTCAGGACGTTCGACCAGCGCGCGGAGCTCGTTGCGGAAAGCGTCGGAATCGGCGGCGCGGGCCACGGCCAGGGGACGCTGCCAGCGGTGTGCCGGCTGCCCGTCATTACGGCGAACGAGCGACCAGCTATCGAGAGAGGGCAACACCTGGAGCAGCACTGCGGCGGGAAGGGCCCGCAAGCGCTCGGCGGCCTCGGCCGGGGTTTGGAAGTCGAGGTCAAGGCCGGCCCGACGGAACGCCTCGGCGTAGGCCATGTCGGTCACGCCGGGTTTGACGCCCAGATGTCCACTGCGGATCTCGGCCAGCGCGTCGAGCAACTCACGGTCGCGGCGCGCGGCTGCGCTGCCGGTATCGACCTCGCGGCGCAGGTCGCCGAGCCGGAGCTGGGCCTGAGCGCTAGCCCCGCCGGCGTTGTCGCCGCCGCCGAGCGCCACCTCCACGCGCTTGACGGCCTCCCCCGCCGCCTGCCAGCGACTGAGGTCGTCGGGCGCCTCGAGGGCCTGGCTGTGCAGCAGCGTCGCCTCGTTCAGCGCCAGCTCGACCTGGGCGGCGCGCGCCTGGCGCTGGTGGAGGGTGGTCGTGATGGCCAGGCCGCCGAAGATGGTCAGGGCCAGAACCGAGGCGGCCAGTCCCACATGGAGTCGCCGCCGCTTGGCCTCTTCCTCGACCCGCGTCTGCGCCTCGACCCGGGCGAGCTCGGCCGTGCGCAAGCGCGTTTCAACCCCGGCCAGGTAGGCGGTCAAGCGCTCGGTGACCACGCCCGCGTTGCGGAGCCGGTCCTCGGGTTCGCAGGCCAGGCAGTCGCGTGCCAACGCGCTCAGCTCGGCGTCGGCCCCGCAGGCATCGAGCCGACCGAAGGCCTCGGCCAGGTCCCCCCGCGCGGCCTTGCGGTGGATCTCACCTGCGGTCCGGCCGGTGAATGCCGGCTCGCCGGTCAGGATTTCGCAGAGGATCGAGCCCAGCGCGAAGACGTCGGCCCGCTCGTCGAGCCGATCGATCTCGCCGTTGGCCTGCTCCGGCGGCATGTAGGCGAAAGTGCCCATGATCGAGCCGGCCTGCGAGAGCTCGGCGTCGCTGCCGGCCCGGTCGGTCCGGATCACCGTCTGCTGGCGGACTTTTGCGCTCGCCTCGTCGTCGGCGACGCCTCCCCGCCGAAGCACCTTGGCCAGGCCCCAATCCATGACCTGCACCTCTCCGAAACTGCCGACCATGATATTCGAGGGTTTCAGGTCGCGATGGATGACGCCCCGGGCGTGGGCGTAGGCCATCGTCAAGCCGACCTGCTCGAAGATGCCGAGGAGCCGGGTCCGGTCATCGGCAGGCCCAGCGCGCTCCTTCAACTGTTCAGCCAGGGTGCGGCCCTTGACCAGCTTCATGGCGAAATACGGCCGGCGGTCGGCGAGCGTGCCCAGCTCGTAGACCGGGACCACGCCGGGGTGTTGTAACTGGCCGGCGATCTGGGCTTCCTCGACGAACCGGCGGATCAGGTCGGGGTTTTCGCGATGCTGCTCGAGCAGAACCTTGACGGCCAGGTCGCGGCCGAGGTCGCTGTCGCGCCCCTTGATGATGACGCCCATCCCGCCGCGGGCGACCTCGCCGAGCAGTTGCAGCCGAGCCAGGCGGTCGGATGGTTCGGGCATCTCGGCAGACGCGGGGCGGACCACCGGCCCGGAGTCGCTGAACGGCTCATCGTCGAGCAGGTGCACGCGCGGGACATCGACCAGGGTCTCTGCCAGTCTCGCCAGCGCACCCGGGTTCCCCTCGGCCGGGGCGGCGCCCGCCAGGGCGGCCCGCAGCCGGCAGGCCGAGCACAACCCATCGGGCGCGTCGGCGGGCCGCTTCGCGCCGCATTCCCGGCAGCGATCCCGATCGTCCATCGTCAAGCCTCCGCGGCAGAGCGTTGAAAAAGGGGACAGGCACCTCGCAGCACTCATTTCGCCGCGGGTTTGATTCGATTCGGCTCGGAGCCAGTCCCGTTTTTCAACGCGCCATTGAGCAGGGTGGTCCGCCTTGCCTGGATTTCACTGTAACGAACGGGGCGGGGCAATTCACGCTGCGCAAGAGAGGAGAGAGTGGAGAGTTGAGAGGAGAAAGAGTGACGGAGAAAGGCGAGGGGCGAAGGGAGAGGGGTGAGCCGAGGCGAGAATCCCGCCGACGCGATGGAGTTGAATACCGTCCTGTGCAATCCCTCCGGGACAGCGCTCGACCGGGACGATCATTCCCCGTAAGATAGAGATTGTTGAATCGACGGTCGTGCATAACCGATCTGGAGGATTTCGAACGATGAAGCTCGAAACATACGAAGCTACCGTCGAGAACGGACAGATCAAGCTGGCGGACGTTGTGCGACTTCCTGAGAATACGAAAGTCTACGTCATCGTTCCCAACGGCCTGGAACCGAACCGATTTCACGTCGGCAGTCCCCGCCTGGCGCAGCCGAAGCAGGCGGTGGACTTTGTGAAGCAGGTCACTGAGGACGATCCGAATGCCAGCCTATGAAGGCGGCTCGTTTGCGCCCCCGGCGCCGGTTGCCAGGGTTGTCTTGCGCCGGGCTGATGGCACGGCAACGGCTTCCGACATACCCATGCTGATCGATTCGGGTGCGGACGTGACACTCATTCCCAAATCGGCTCTTGCCGTGCTTGGTTTGGTTGGCGCCGGCCAACGGTATCAACTCGTAGCGTTCGACGGGACGACCAGCGAGTGCGAAGCCGTGCACGCCGACCTGATCCTCCTGAATCGGCGATTCCGTGGACAATACTTGTTGATCGATCACGACGTTGGCATCCTCGGCAGAGATGTCTTGAACCACCTGCGACTGCTGCTTGATGGCCCGGCATTGACATGGGATGAGCCAGCTCCGGTGGCGCGCCGGGACTAATGTCGCGGCGGAGCGCTAATTCTGCACGCCGCCGCCCATAAACTTCGCGGCACGCCCCACCGACCTCGTGTCAAAGTGCAGCATCGCAGCCTCGTGTAACGCGCCGGCGTTATTTATTGCGGGCTGAGTTCGTCCGCTGCACCGGGCGTGTTTCACGAACGGCCTTTCCTCCTTCTGCGCTGCCGGGCCGCCCTCTTCTTTAACACCTGGATTCCCTTGGCCTCAAGGTGTTCGAAGTCAGGTCGTGCTTTGATGGGAGCGATGATCGATCCTCGCTGATCCCCGAGGATTGGCGTTCTGGGCGACAGAATTACCGGTCGGTCCGCGAAAGTGGGCCCAGTTGTCGGCCAGAATCGGTGAACCAAGAGCAAAGTTAAGGACCGTCCAACAGACAGCAGTCTTTCGCATGAAAAGGCCTCGATGATGTTGTCGTGCCGCACGAGTGATTGACAATTCGCGATTATTGCGACGATCGTTAACGCAGACAACTGCCACGTCTGCATTGATCGCCAGTCGGGCGCCGCCACAATCAAAGCGATCGAATGCTGTTTGTCATGAAATGCAATGCGTCAGGCCACATCGACCGACTCGTCGAACTCGCGGCGAAGCCCGTTGTCACCGCAATGCCCTCGCCGTCGAAGGTCGGTCCTGAAGTCGTATCGCGCCTCCGCCGATCAGGATTTTGCTGTCAGCCTCTCCCGGCCCCATCCCACCACCTATAATGAGGTCGTTGGGAAGCATCACTGGAAAAACGGGGTGAGGAAGTTGAATGCAATAGCGCCCGAACACAACCCGATGGGTTGGCGGTTCGACAATACTTACTCGCGGCTGCCTGACCTCCTGTTCACTCCGGTTCAGCCGGCCACTGTAGGTGCGCCCCGTTTAGTGATTCTCAACCATCGACTGGCAGACGACCTCGGCCTCGACGTCAGCAGGATTTCACCGGAAGCCACCGCGTCGCTATTCGCAGGCCAGGATCTGCCCGGCGGTTCCCGGCCGATCGCACAGGCGTATGCCGGACACCCGTATGGCCACTTCCCGAGGCTCGGTGACGGCCGCGCCATCCAGTTGGGTGAGCACCGTTCGCCATCCGGTCAATTGGTCGATATTCAATTGAAGGGAGCGGGGCAGACGCGATTCTCGCGTGGCGGCGATGGCCGGGCCGCTCTGGGGCCGATGCTCCGCGAATACATCATCAGCGAGGCGATGTTCGCCCTCGGCATTCCGACTACGCGAAGTCTCGCCGTCGTCACCACGGGCGAACCAGTTTACCGCGAGGACAGGCTGCCAGGGGCGATCCTCACTCGCGTGGCCGCCAGTCACATTCGGGTTGGAACGTTCGAATATCTGGCAGCCAGGCACGACGAATCGAATCTGCGGGTCCTGGCCGACTATACGATCAACCGTCACTATCCGGAACTGGCAGACTCACCGAGCCGGTATGGGGAGTTTTTCCGCGCGGTCATGGACCGACAGGCCGCGCTCATCGCCCGCTGGCAGCTCGTCGGTTTCATTCACGGGGTGCTGAATACCGACAACATGGCGATTTCAGGAGAGACGATTGATTACGGCCCGTGTGCGTTCATGAATGCCTACAATCCGGACACGGTCTTCAGTTCGATCGACCACCGCGGCCGATACGCATACGGCAACCAACCCGTCATCGCGCAGTGGAACCTGGCCCGTTTCGCCGAGACCCTGTTACCGCTCCTGGCTCCTCAACAGGAGCAGGCGATTGCCATCGCTACAGAGCTACTCGGCCAATATCCGGCTCTGTTCGAGCAGTACTGGCTGGCCGGGATGCGGGCCAAGCTGGGGCTCGAGAGCGCCGAGGCCGGCGACTTGGAATTGGCTCAGTCGCTGCTGACCTGGATGCAGAACATGCGGTCCGATTTTACCAACACGTTCCGCGACTTGTCGGTGGATGAGCCGCCAACCGGCGAGCGGTATGACGATCCGGACTTCCGGTCATGGCATTCGGAATGGCAGCTTCGCCTCAGTCGAGAGGGCCGGCCGAGCACCCTGGTTCACGCCGCGATGAGGGGGGTCAACCCGGCCGTCATTCCCCGGAACCATCAGGTCGAGGAAGTGCTCGCCGCCGCAGCGGTGCACGACGACCTGTCAGTGCTCCATCGTCTGCTGGCCGCCCTGGCAAAGCCGTATACCGCTGACGTCGATTCGGCAATGTATCGAGAGCCTTCACCTGACGATGGCAGTTACCGAACGTTTTGTGGAACGTAGGAAAGCACAAGGGTGGGCTCCGTCCGTCAGAATCTCGCACGAGAGTCATCTTCTGGCCATCCCGAAAAACGACCCAGACGACAGGCACGTTGCGGACGTGGATTCACAGTCCCGTTGAATGGCGGTACACTGTCGTCTGAATCTTTTGATTGTCGACAGACGCGGCACGCAGCCTGGTCGACGATTCTCAAGACTCGGAAGCGCCACCGTCAAACGAGTGAGGTGCAGCATGACCCGCGTGATCTTTGCGACCCTGTTTTACTTCGGTACCCTCAACGCCATGGTCTGGGCCGATGATCCGGCACAAGTCAGCGATACTGCGGTTCGGAATGCCGTGTCACGCAGCCTTTCCTTCCTGGAAAAAGAGGGAGTGGCCTGGATGGAAGATCACCGCTGCATGTCGTGTCATCATGTGCCGTTCCTGCTGTGGTCGCATCGATCGGCTCAGGCGCAAGGCTTCACGGTCGATTCCCGGAAGTTGGCGGAGTGGGACGAGTGGACTCGCAAGGATTCGCTCGCAAATCGCAATCTGTTCACGTTGCGGCCTTACGACCTCGGCAGACCCGAAGCGGCGACGCTGCCGCTGGCCGTGAAAGACAAGCTCAAGCCGTTGATCGCTCGCCCGTTCCAAACTGAAGCTGGGTTCCTTGCGGAGCTGACGCCGCTGCTGACTGAAGACGAAATGAAGTCGCATCGGGCGACCGTGCTAAAGATTTCCGAGCGGCCAGTTGCCATATTCGATCGTGTTGGAGGCGGCCTCGAGTCCCTGGGCCCATTGCTGATCGCAAGTCAAGGGACTGCGAGTGTTCTGGCTCAGCCTGAATTTCGCGACGGCGTGATCGACCTGATGAACCAGATTCAGTTGGCGGACGGCTCGTGGACGCCGGGCGGTCAGTTCTCCGGGATGCGCCGCTGGACGCTTCCGACGGCGAATCAAGCGACCACGATGTGGACGACGCTCGCACTTGCCTCTTACGACACACCGGATCCGAAGAGATCTGCGTCGATTGAGAAAGCCCTTGCTTATCAACGGCTACAGACGCCGAATCCCGATAATCGCGAATGGTTGGCGATGAGGCTATTGTTTGAGCGTCAGTTCGGGTCCGCCGAGGATGTCGCGAAACTGCGTCAACAATTGCTCGATGCTCGGAACGGCGACGGCGCGTGGGGGTGGGAAAAAGGCGTACCAGGCGATGCCCTCACGACCGGCCTGGCGATCTACGTTCTGGCGAAGGTCCGAGCCGGCGATGACTCGTCCGTCTTTCGAGACGCTCGCAAATGGCTGCTCGCGTCGCAGCAATCCGACGGTTCCTGGCTGACTCCGGCCAGGAACTTCACGAACTCCACCGATCCTGAACGCCTGAAGGTTCGCGACGAAATCTACCATTACTGGGGCACCGCCTGGGTCGCGATCGGGTTGCTGGAAACGCTTGGAAAGTCAGGCTCTTGAAGTCACTTTCACGACGCTGGGTAACAGCCTGCGATCAAATTAAGCGGCCGGGGATGGAAGGTACGTCGGTCACATCGATTGAAGTCGCGAACAGCATTCCTGCGAACTCCATCGGTCCGCCAAACCGGGGTGATTTGAGCGCTTTCCTGGGACGCGGCGGTCTCCGTTTGCCGAGGTCACCGCTTCTGTTGGGCGAGTAGTTCAATGGTGTCCGCGACGATGTGCCAGTAGACGACGTCTTCCGCAAAGGCGGATGTCTCCAACGCCGGCACGGGATAGCCGGGAATCTTCAGCACGGCGTTGTACTGGGCGAACTTCAGGTCGATGTAGATGCGATTGTCGTCCTGGGGCAACTCCGCAAACGACGTGTAATGCTTCAACTCGCCGACCTCTCCGTAAATTGCCGGCGTGGGGGGCTGATCCTGCACGAGTGTGAAGCACAGAATCTGCTTGCCGCCGGCTTTGGCGACGGTGTCGGCGAGCGCCGTGGGGTACCAGTTGTAGCCGACGAAAAACGCCACGTCGTTCTTTTTGCAGGCTTTGTCCATCTGGGGGTAATAGGCGTTGCCCTCGCTGAAGACCTGGAACAAACCCGGATCGCCGGGCAAGCCCTCCGGCGCCAGACCGTGGATTAACAGGGCGAACGCCGTCTGTCGGGACCGCCGGGCCTCGGCGATCCATTGGGCGGCCTGTTGAAATTTTTTGCGCTGGCCGGGCACAATACTGCCGACGATGCGGCTCAAATGGTTGAGATAGGTGTCGCCCAGCAGATGTTTTTCGACGGGCGTGACATCGAACGCCGGGATGAATTTGTATTTCTGCAGCAGCGGTTCATTCCAGATCTGCGGACTTTCATAAGTGACCGACAGCAGAATGCCGGGAATCTTGCCGCGTCGCATGAAGGCGCTGATCAGTTCCGCCTGAAAGGCCCACAAATAGACGCGATTGACGAGGCTGCGGCCGGAACAGATTTTTTCCTTCCAGCCCGGCACGTCGATGATGCCTCCATCGGGAACAGTGTGAGTGAGCGCGACGAGATTGTCCCGCTTGCCGAATTTCCGCTGCAACGACTTGGCTCCGGCGTCAGAACCGAAAAAGACCACCAGCGCGCCGTCGCGGAGGAGCTGCTCGACGAGAGGAATCAATTGTTGCCGTTCTTCCTTTTCGTTTTCATAACCAACCAGCACCACGTCGCGCTGCGTCGCCTGCTGCACCGTGAAATGCTCCACGAATTCTTTGGTGCGGTAATAGGGAATTTCCCCGTTGGCGGAGGCGACGGCATCCACGGCGGATTGCTTGTCGGGCAGATATTGCCGGGCGAACGCGATGCCCCCTGCCCGCCAGACCGGTTCGAGAGAAAAACTGTGATCCCCCGCAGACAGGAATTGCCCGTCCTGATCCACGATGCGCTCCGCGGCGAAGTCCGCGGCGGCGGCCATTGCCGGCAAATTCTTTCGCGCCAGTTCGATTTCCTTCAGCACGAAATTCACAAAATGGTCGCCCGCCTGTTCGACCTGGATCGGCTCCGCCGCGGAACAATCGCGGCCCCGGCCGGACTGTGACAGCAGGCTGGCCAAGACCAATAGTCCGAGAGGCGGTCGGGAAAGATCGCGGAGGCGAAGCATGGCAATGGTCCTCTGGCGAAACGAACTGGTCGAATGGAATTTCGCGAATCACGTAACAACGGCATGCTCCAGCAGCCGTCGATTCCGATCCGTCACGGCAATTTCACGCAGCGAAACCCCGTGTAGATGTTGAGATCGTCCTGCGCCGCTGGTTGACGATCGGCGCTGCGCAGATGCATGGCGACATTGGCCCAGGAACCGCCGCGTCGGGAACGCATCTTTTTGTCCGGCGCGTCGTCGGCCTTTTGCTCGGGATAGGGAGCCTGGATTTCTGCGCACCACTCCCAGGCATTGCCGGCGAGGTCATGGATGCCGAACGGGCTGACTGATTTCGGGAATGACCCGACGGGAGACGTCAGCGGGTACTTGGATTTCTGATCCCCTTCGTACCAGGCCTTCCAGTCTTCCGCGCTGATGATGTCCTTGTTGGCATGGAGGCCGGCGCAGTTGGCAAGTTTCCGATCCCAGTTGTCGCCCCAGGGAAACGCCCGCAGCGTTTTGCCGTCCGCGGGCATCGGTCCGCGTGCCGCGAATTCCCATTGAGCCTCGGTCGGAAGCTGAGTACCGGCCCAGCGGCAGTAGGCGGAGGCATCGTCCCAACTGACTTCCACGACGGGATGCCGGCCTTTGTTTGCGGGGAATGTTTTGCCGTTCCAATGCGGCGGCGTCCGATGACCGGTGGCTTCTATAAACGCCTGGTATTGCGCGTTTGTGACTTCATATTCGTAGATGTAATACGGCTGCAGCGTTTTTTCGTGCTGTGGCTGTTCGTCCAGGGTGTACTTTTTCCAGTCTTCCGGCAGGCCGGTCTCACGAAACTGAGCGTCGATTTCCGCTGTGGTCGACCCCATGCGGAAACTGCCGCCGGGGATCAGCACCATCTCGGCCCCGTCTTTCGCGTTCTTTTCGATCGCAGGCGACTTTGCCGCGTCAGCCGCCGCGAGCGCGCAGGCCAGCACCGGAATCAGCAACGGGGCGGCCAGCCAACCGGCCAGGCGAGGAAGATTGGACATGGTCATGTTCCTCAGGACTTGGATATGGCCTGCGGCCGGAACCGGCCGCCGCAATGCATCTTAGCTGATCCCGCGCTGCCGGTGCAGCGTCCACGGCGGCAAAATCACCCGGCCTGTCATTACCCACGTCCTCTCCGCCGTATTAGAATACGGCGACCATGCGATCGTTCCTGACCAGAATCATCCTCGTCACCAGTTCGGCCGCCAGCGTCTGGGCGTTATCGGCCATGATGGGCTGCAGCCCGCAGCCAGCGGCGCCCACTGTCCCGCCGGCGTCGAAATCGGCAGCACCAGTCACAGAGCAGCCGGCGGAGCGCGACGTCATCACAAATTCTCTCGGCATGAAGCTCGTCAGAATTCCCGCCGGTGAATTTCAAATGGGATCGCAGGCGGACGCCCCGGGCATGCTCGAAGATGAATTGCCGAGGCACAAAGTCCGCATCACTCGACCGTTCCTGATGGGCATGTACGAGGTGACGCAGGGCGAATTCGTGGAAGTGATGCAGACGAACCCGAGTTCGTTTCAGAAAACCCGATTGTTGCAGTCAGCCACGGAATCAATCGATGAGTCGCGATTGCCGGTGGATGGCATCACCTGGCATCAGGCGGTGGAGTTCTGCCGAAAATTATCCGACACGTCGGTGGAGAAAGAGGCCGGTCGCGTCTACTGCCTGCCCACGGAAGCGGAGTGGGAATACGCGTGCCGGGCCGGCTCGACGACGGTCTTTCATTTCGGCGACTCGTTGTCGTCGACGCAGGCCAATTTCAACGGGGCCAATCCGTTTGGCGACGCAGAGCCAGGCCCGTTTCTGAACCGTACGCAGATCGTCGGCTCCTACGCCCCCAATGCATTCGGCCTGCACGACATGCACGGCAACCTGTTCGAATGGTGCGCCGATCGATTTGAACGTCGTTATTATCATGCTTCTCCGGAAGACGATCCGCCCGGTCCGGAGACCGGCCGTTACCGCGTGATCCGTGGCGGCGACTGGTACAGCGATGCCCGCGATTGCCGGAGTGCCTTTCGCTATTCCGACGTGCCGGAAGGAACGTTCTACGCCGTGGGCTTTCGGGTTGTTTGCAATCTGGTCGCTCGCTCAACCGGTCCGACGAATGTCGCGGCCCGGGCGACCGGCCGACAGCCGCTGCCAGAGGAATCCGTGACAGCGACACCGTCCGGGCCCGTGCCCAGGCCAACCAGCGGCGAGGATTGGCCGCGGTGGCGCGGTCCCCGAGGCGACGGGACATGGAACGCGCCCCGGTTGGCCACGACCTGGCCTGCCGCAGGATTATCGCCGGCCTGGACGCAGGAACTCGGCGGCGGTTATGGAGGCGTTTCCGTTTCGGCAGGCCGTGTGTATGTGATGGATCGTCAGCGAGAGCCGGAGAGCGTGGAACGTGTGCTGTGTTTTGATGCCGTGACGGGGGAACCGTTGTGGTCGCATCAATACAGCGTTGATTATCAAGGCGTGAGTTACGACAGTGGGCCGCGCAGCACGCCGACAGTTCACGAACACCGCGTTTACACGCTCGGAGCCGTCGGGCATTTGCATTGCCTGGATGCCGTGACCGGCGAAATTCAGTGGTCCAAGGACCTGGTGAAGGATTTCGGAGCACGAGTTCCCCTGTGGGGGCTGAGCGCATCGCCCGTGATCTTTGAGAAGCTGGTCATCATCCACGCGGCGTTGGAGCCCGAGGGATGTTATGCGGCGTTCGATCTGACCACCGGAGAGGAACGCTGGCGCTGCCTGCCGGACGGCGCCGGTTACGCTACGCCGATTCTGATCGATCGTCACGGGACAGCCGAACTGGTGGGCTGGACTGCAAATCACGTGCGCGGCGTGGAGCCGGCCACGGGAATCGTGCGCTGGACGATTCCGTTTCAAGTCAACTACGGCACGGCCATCGCCGATCCGATTTTTCAGGACGGAGTCGTGCTGGTCAGCAGTTACTACGACGGCACCCGGGCGATCCGCCTGGGTGACTTATCGGAGGAGGCGAGCGTCGTCTGGGAGGATCGCCGGAATCTCCGCGCGCTCATGGCCCAACCTCTGTATCGTGACGGCCATGTGTATCTCATCGACAAACGACATGGACTGACGTGTTTCGAGTTGCAGAGCGGCACGAAGTTGTGGGACGATCAAAACCAACTGACGCCCAAGGGACGGAATCCTCAAGCGACGCTGGTCTGGCTGAACACCGAGGATCGCGCGATCGTGCTGAATTCCGAGGGCGATCTGATCCTCAGCCGGTTCCATCCCCGGGGGCCGCTGGAAACAGCCCGGGCGAACATCATCGATCCAACGTGGGCGCACCCTGCGTATGCCGGGAACTGCGTCTATGCCCGCAGCGATACCCGACTCGTTTGCGTGCTGCTCCCTGAGGAATAGCTCGCTTCTCGATAATCCCATCAAACGACCCTTTTATGGGAGGGACTCCGCACCGAATAGCGCGCGTCGCTCACATCGACCGGGGTTTCCGGATTACTCCGGGACGGCGCTCCGGGAAACGCGCGCCTTGACCGGCGGCAATTTCGGTTTTTTGCCGCGTCTTTTCTATTTTTGCGCACGGGGCCCATTGCCGGACGATGCGGGATGGGAATAATTCAGGGCCGGGAAGGGTGACTTCGGGCCTGTCTTGTCGCATTGGTGCGGCGTCGCGACGGTGAGATTGGGATCGTCGGTTTTGTCGTCTTTCGCTCCGCGAAAGAGCGCCCTTTCGCGGAGCGAAAGGCGAC
>JACQFH010000069.1 GCA_016200145.1 Planctomycetia bacterium
GGGCAGGTCAGAGACCTGCCCCACGGAAGGAAGGATCAGCCTTTCGGGGGGCGGTCTTTTTTGCGGGGGGAGGTGGGGCGGACTGCCGCTTTCTGGTCGGGGCGGTAGGCGTTGCCGGGGGCGTGGCGGGATTGTTTGCGGGGGGATTTTTTCCGGCGGGCCGGGGCGGGCTCTTCGCCGGGGATTGTGTGCACGTAGTCGCCGCGGAACCGGGAGTTGGCCTCTTTGCGGCGGGCGGAAATCGCTTCGCGCGGCGGGGTCGCGGAAATCAGGCAGTCGCAGCCGCTGCCGATCAGGTCGTGGCGGCCGGCCTGACGCAGGGCTTCGCGGACTTCGAAATAATTTTCGGGCTTGAAGAACTGCATCAGGGCCCGCTGCAGCTTGCGGTCGCGCAGTTGCCGGGCGATGTGCACCGGCTTTTTCGTGAACGGGTCGATCCCCGTGTAGTACATGGCCGTCGCCACGTCGAACGGGGCGGGGATGAAGTCCGGCACCTGGTCGGGTTTGTAGCCGCTGCGCTTCAGGAACACGGCCAGGTACTCGGGCGAGCGGCGGGCCAGGTCCATGCGAATGCCGCTGGCCACCAGCACTTTGCGGATGCCCGGCGTCTGCCGCGCTTCTTTCATCAGGTCGATCAGGGGGGCGTGGTCGGTGTCGAGCAGTTTGCAGATCGTGGGATGGACGCACGACTGCCGCCGGCAGACCGCCTCGACTTCGGGGCGCGAGCACTGCATCTCGTACATGTTGGCCGTGGGGCCGCCGATGTCGCTGATGACGCCGCTGAATCCCTCGTCGCGGGTCATGTCGCGGACCTCGGCCAGCACCGAGTCTTTGCTGCGCGATTGAATGATCCGCCCCTGGTGGGCCGTGATCGAGCAGAACGTGCAGCCCCCGAAGCAGCCGCGCATGATCGTCACCGAATCTTTGATCATGGTGTACGCGGGGATCGGCTCGGAATACGAGGGATGTGGCCGGCGCGTGTAAGCGAAACCGTAGATCCGGTCCATCACTCCCTGCGACACGGGGAGCGGCGGCGGATTGGCGACGACCGCCTGCCTGTCGTGCCATTGCACGAGCCGCCGGGCGTTGTAGGGGTTGGTCTCGTTGTGGATGATCTTCGTTGCCTCGGCGAACGATGGCTTGTCGTCGCGCACCTGTTCGAAGCTGGGCAGGACGATGGCGTCAGTCGGTGGCGTTTCGGAGGCCCCCATCGCGTACGCCGCGCCGCGCATCTCGCGCAGATCGCGCACACTTTCACCCGCGGCGAGCCGGCGGGCGATCTCGACGATGGAGTCTTCCCCCATGCCGTACACCAGAAGATCGGCCTTGCAGTCGAGCAGGATTGACCGGCAGACCTTGTCGCTCCAGTAGTCATAATGGGCCAGGCGCCGCAGCGACGCCTCGACTCCGCCGGCGATGACGGGGACGCCTTTGTACGCCTCGCGGGCCCGCTGGCAGTAGGCCCGCGTCGCGCGGTCGGGGCGCAGGCCGATGCGGCCGCCGGGCGAGTAGGCGTCGCTGTTGCGCACCTTGCGGTTGGCGGTGTAGTGGTTGATCATCGAATCCATGTTCCCCGCGCTGATGGCGAAGAACAGGCGCGGCCGGCCGAACCGGCGCCAGGCGTCGCAATTCCGCCAGTCGGGCTGGCTGACGATGGCCACGCGGAACCCGGCCGCCTCCAGCACGCGACCCAGAATCGCCATGGCGAAGCTGGGGTGATCGATGTAAGCGTCGCCCGTGACGAACACGACGTCGGCCTCGTCCCAGCCCCGGTTGCGCATTTCCTCGACGCTCATCGGCAGCGGCCGCGGCGGCACACCGCCGAGCGTCACCAGCGGCAGCGATTCGAGCGAATCGGCCTTCTGGCACGGGGAGGGCTTGTTGAGGATGGGGAGGGTCATTGTTGACGCAGGTCCAGCCTGTCGGGCTGAGCAGAGGCGAGGATCGAGAGACGAGAAGAAACGAGATTAAGATTTCTCGTTCCCAGGCAGAGCCTGGGAACGAGATAAATGGTCGGTCCCGCATACAATTCTATGGGTGGCCGATTGAATTCACAATTACCATTGCCGAATGTGTCGATAACCGGCTATTCCTTCCCCCCGGTTTGGGCAACTGCATATAATCGACGCCGCTCGAAGCGGAGTTTGGTTCTGGAACGGGGGTGATGCTCCCCTTTACGGCGAATACGCCGTACATCAACACGATTCCTGTCGATCAGCAGCCGCGTTACCCCGGCAACCGGGAGATCGAACGCCGGATCAAAAGTATTCTGCGCTGGAACGCGATGGCGATGGTCGTCCGCGCCAACAAGGAAACGACCACGATCGGCGGACACATTTCCACCTACGCGTCGTCGGCGACGCTGTACGAAGTGGGTTACAACCACTTTTTTCATGCGCCGTCGGCCGACCATCCGGGGGACCTGATCTATTTCCAGGGGCACGCGTCGCCGGGCATGTATGCCCGCGCGTTTCTGGAAGGACGTCTGACCGAGAAACAGCTCCGCAATTTCCGGCGCGAACTGGCGCCGGGGGGCGGGCTGTCGTCGTATCCGCATCCGTGGCTGATGCCCGGGTTCTGGCAGTTCCCGACCGTGTCGATGGGGCTGGGGCCGATCATGTCGATCTACCATGCCCGGTTCCTGCGGTACCTCGACCACCGCGGGATATTCGACACGTCGCAGCAGAAGGTGTGGTGCTTCGTCGGCGACGGCGAGGCCGACGAGCCCGAAACGCTCGGGGCCATCAACCTGGCCTCGCGCGAAAAGCTCGACAACCTGATTTTCGTAATCAACTGCAACCTGCAGCGGCTCGACGGGCCGGTGCGCGGCAACGGCAAGATCATTCAGGAACTGGAAGCCGGTTTCCGCGGCTCGGGCTGGAACGTCATCAAGGTCATCTGGGGGAGCGACTGGGACCCCCTGCTGAGCGCCGACGAAACCGGCCGGCTGGTCCATCGCATGGGGGAAGTCGTCGACGGTCAGTACCAGAAATACGTCGTCGAGGACGGCGCGTACATCCGCGAAGACTTTTTCGGGAAGTACCCCGAGCTGCGCGAGATGGTCGAAAACCTGTCGGACGAGCAGCTTAAAAAGCTCAATCGCGGCGGGCACGACCCCGAAAAGGTGTACGCGGCCTTCCACGCCGCCGTTAACCACAAGGGGGGGCCCTCGGTCATCCTGGCGAAGACGATCAAGGGATACGGGCTGGGCGAAAGCGGAGAGGGGCGCAATTCGACTCACCAGGAGAAGAAGCGCAATGCCGAAGAGCTGCGCGACTTTCGGTCGCGGTTCGGCATTCCCATTTCCGACGACGACGTGGCCGACACGCCGTTCTATCGTCCCGCGGCCGATTCGCCCGAGATGCAGTACCTGCACGAGCGGCGGCAGGCGCTGGGTGGGTCGATTCCGCAGCGGCGGACGACGGCGACGACGCTCGACATTCCGCCGCTCGAACAGTTCCAGGATTTTCTGGCCGGCAGCGGCGACCGCGAATTCTCGACGACCGGCGGGTTCGGACGCCTGCTGAATGTGTTGCTGCGGAACAAGCAGATCGGCAAACAGATTGTGCCGATCATCCCCGACGAAGCCCGTACATTCGGCATGGAGGCGTTCTTCAGCCAGTACGGGATTTACGCCAGCACGGGCCAGCTCTATAAGCCGGTCGACGCGGGGACGATGGCCTACTACCGCGAGGCCAAGAACGGGCAGATTCTGGAAGAAGGAATCAACGAGGCCGGCGCGATGTCGTCGTTCATCGCCGCCGGCACGGCGTACGCCAACCTGGGCGTCAACATGATTCCGTTCTACATCTATTACTCGATGTTCGGGTTCCAGCGGATCGGCGACTTCGCGTGGTGCGCCGCAGATTCGCGCTGCAAGGGGTTCATGCTGGGGGGGACCGCCGGCCGCACGACCCTCAACGGCGAGGGCCTGCAGCACGAAGACGGCCACAGCCATCTGCTGGCGGCCACGATCCCGAACCTGGTGACTTACGATCCGGCATACGCCTACGAGACGGCCGTGATTATTCAGGACGGCCTGCGGCGAATGTACGTCGAAAACGAATCGATCTTCTACTACATCACGTTGTACAACGAAGATTACGTCATGCCGGCGATGCCCGAAGGGGCCGGGCCGGGAATTCTCAAGGGGATGTACAAGCTCAGCAGCCGCGATGTCCCCCGGATGAAGCGCCGCGCCCAGCTCTTTGGCAGCGGGCCGATTCTGCGGCAGGTCCTGGAAGCGCAGCAGATTCTGGCTGACGACTACAAGATCGCCAGCGACGTGTGGAGCGTGACGAGCTACAAAGAGCTGCGCCGCGAAGCACTGGAGGTCGAGCGCTGGAACCTGCTGCATCCGACCGAAAAAGCGCGGACGTGCTATGTCGAAGAGTCGCTGGCCGGGGCGAAAGGGCCGTTCATCGCCGCCAGCGACAACATGCACCTGGTCGCCGAGCAGATTGCCAAGTGGGTGCCCGGCCGGCTGGTGACGCTGGGGACCGACGGGTTCGGCCGCAGCGACAGTCGCGAAGGGCTGCGCCGGCATTTCGAAGTCGACGCGCCGCACATCGTGTTTGCCACCCTCAGCACGCTGTGCCGCGACGGCAAGATCCCCAAAGCCACCGTCACGAAAGCTGCCAAGGCGCTGGGCATCGATCCGGAGAAGGCGAATCCGGTGCAAGCCTAGGTGCGGCAAGAATTTTAGCCACGGATGAAATACCCACGGATGGCGCGGCAATCCCACGGATGAA
>JACQFH010000070.1 GCA_016200145.1 Planctomycetia bacterium
ACCAGGGACCGCTGATGGCCGGGGCGCCCCAGGCCCAGAATGGCAAGATCCTGTTCTTCTCGCGCAACGGCAAGCCGTCGTCGACGACTTCGCTGAAAGAGAGCGACGACGTCGCCGCTGCCTCGACGAGCGATGCCGCGGCCGACGACGAATCGGCCGAGCTGCCCGCCGCCCCGCAGCGCTACGTGCGGAATCGCCCGGCCCCCATCACCAAGACCAGCGCCAGCACACGCAGCAGCGCGAAAAACTACCGCGAGCTATTCGCCGACTCAGACGAGTCTGCGGCCACCCCCGCTCCCAAGTCGCCGGCTCCGCAGACGGCCGCTCGCCGTCAGCCCAAGGCCACCGAATCAGCCCCAACGGCGAAAAACACAACGGCGAAAAACCCGACGGCCAACAAGCCGGCCATCGTCGAAGAGTGCGGCGTGAATGATTCCAGCGACGCCGAGGTGGCGCACGAAGACGTGCAACTGCCTCCGGCCGGAAAGAACCAGCTCGTCGACGGAGTTCGCGAGGCGGGAAATGTTCGCCATGCCGAGCTGCGGACGCGCGAAGGCGCGCCTCGCACCAGCGTGCGGACCGTCCAGCACAGCCAGAAGCAGCCCGCGAGCAAAGCGCGCTCGGCTCAGTCGGCTCCCTCGGCCCCGCCGGCCGACGACGACGATCTCGCCGCTCCCGCGCCTGCCCAGTCGCACTCGGCCAAATCGTTCAAGCCGTCGAAAGAAATCTCGGCGAAGGCTGCCGAAGCACCGGCCGAATGTCACGTTCGCCTCCGGTTCCACCGAAGACGTGCCGATGGTCAGCCTCCGCTGGACCAAGACCGACGAAGTCAACGTGAACCAGGAATGCAAATGCGGCCTGGTCGTGAAGAATACCGGCAAGATGGTGGCCCGCGATATCGTCGTGGAAGCGTTCTTCCCCCGGTCGGTGAAGCTGGTTGACGCCGAACCGTTCCCCAATGACAGCAAAGACCACCTCGTGTGGATCTTCGAACACCTCGACCCGGGTCAGGAGAAGTCGATTGATATCACGATGATCCCCGGCCGCCGCGGCGAGCTGTCGACGAACGCCACGGTGCGGTTCACCGGTGTGGCGACCTCCGTCGTACACGTCGAAGAGCCGCAGCTCGGACTGTCGATCAGCGGACCGCACGACACGATGGTCGGCGAGACGCTCACTCAGATCATTACGGTCTCGAACCCGGGCACCGGCGTGGCCCACGACGTGGTCGTGAGCGCGAAAGTCCCCGAAGGTCTCGAACATCCCCGCGGCAAAGTCGTGGAAATGGGCATCGGATCGCTGGGCGCGGGCGAAACCCGCGAGCTGCGGTTGCCCCTGGCGGCCATCGCCGGTGGCGAAGGCGTGCTGGTCGTGGAAGCCCGCGGCGGTACGAACCTCTCGCAGAACGTTCAGACCAGCATCAAGATCGCCGCTCCCAAATTGAGCATCGACCTGGCCGGCCCCGGACTGCGTTACGTCGGACGGCAGGCGCAGTACGTGTCGACGGTGACCAACGAAGGGGTCGCCGCCACCGACAACGTGCGGATCGTGCACCTCGTCCCTGAAGGATTCGAATTCATCAAGGCCGACAAGGGCGGCAAGTTCGACGGCACCACCGGCAGCGTGAGCTGGTTCATCGGTCGCCTCGAAGCCGGCGAATCGGTGCAGGTGGCCTGCGATCTGCAGTCGAAGCAGATCGGGGATTACATGCACCATGTGCAGGCTTCGGGTGAAAGCGGCACGACCGCCACGTCGAAGGTCACCACCCGTGTCGACGGCTCGTCGAAGATCACGATGGAAGTCAGCGATCTTGACGACCCGGTCGAAGTCGGAACGCAGACTGCTTATGAAATCCGCATCAGAAACGACGGCACCAAGGCCGCCCAGACCCTCAAGCTCATCTGCGAGCTGCCGGCCGGCGTCGAGCTGATCGACACCACCGGCCCGACCTCGCACTTCATCGAAAAGGGCGAGCTGCACTTCAAGTCGCTGCCCGAGCTGGGCGCCGGAGCCAAGGCGATCTACATCATCCGCGTGAACGGCAAACAGGCCGGCAACCTGCGGATGCGTGCCAAGCTCACCACCAGCAACACCCAGTCGGAACCGGTCGTCGTCGAAGAAGTCACGAAGTTCTACGCCGATTGATCGCAACTCAAGTTCGATTTTCCCTCCGGGCCGGACAAATTGTCCGGCCCGGATTTTTTTGCAGGTCCTGTCTGCCGGACAGGACCTCGCCACCGGCGCCCACCGATTGCACCCGCGGACCGATTGCCTGGCGACGCGCGCCGTCAGTCACCAATGCCTTCCCTTGCACCCCGACTCTCCCAATCCTCCCCCCCTTAGCAAGGGGGGGGAAGGGGGGGGTCGCTTCGCACGTCACTCCGACTCCCTCGTGCTCGTCACGTTCCCCTGAATCATCGCGAGCCGTGGACGTAAGTCAACGGGTGCATTGGTGTGACACTCGAACTTTGAAAATGCCCCGCGAAGAGGCAAGCACAGGCACCCTGCACTCGCACGGCAAGCTCGCACAACGCTCGCGCGCAGGCTAACGTCAGCCATTCCGCATTCCGAACTCCGAATTCCGCATTTACCCTCACCCCTCAGGTCTCAAGCCTCAAGTCTTCCACCTGGAATTCCCCTCGCCGCACGGGTAGCATGAACAAATCGGCGTCGTTCTGCGATCTATGAGGGTGCCATGAACACTCCGCACTATGCCGTTCGGCGCTTGGCAGTGCTGGGAGCCGTGCTGGGGCTCTGCATGTCTCTGCGGCCGGCTGGCGGTGCGCCTGCGGACGAGCCGGCCGATCCCGATCGCGATGTCCACAACCTGGTGCTCCTGGCCCCTGAGCATCCCGTCTTCCTCCAGATTCGCGTCCAGGTCGACGGGCATGGCCTGAAGTCGGTGCGCGCCGCTTACGCCGCGAAGATCGTCGCCAATTACGACAAAGACGGCGACGGCCTGCTCGATCGCGAAGAGGCCAAAAACGTACCGCCCCTCGTCAAATCGCCCACGACGCGCGACACCGTCGCCATCGCCGAGCGCTGGGAGGCCGTCGACACCGACCCGGCCGACGACAAAGTCTCTGTCGACGAGCTGGCCGCGTACATCGACCGCGTCTTCGGCAACCCGTTCGAGCTCACGATCAAGCCGCAGCGGGCCACGCAGGGGGTCGACCTGTTTTCGCTGCTCGATCTGAACCGCGACGGCCGGCTGTCGCGCGAAGAGCTGGCGGCCGCCACGACGACGCTCCGCAAGCTTGATCTGGATGAAGACGAAACTTTCTCGATCGACGAGTTGCAGCCCTTCCGCAATCCGCAGATACCGCAGGCCCCGATGCCGGTCGCGGCGCAGGGAGCCGATCAGCCTTTCATCGACCTGGCCGACGAACAGGGCCTGGAGAAGATTGCCGAGCAGTTGATGAAGCGCTACGGCGATCCGGAGTCGGCAAAGGGCCTCAGTCGTGAGAGCCTGCACATTGCCGAAGCGGCGTTCGCGGCCGCCGATGCCGATGGCAACGGCTCGCTGAACACCGCCGAACTGGCCGCGTTCCTGAAGCACCCTGCACCGCACCTGGTCGTCGAAGCGCAATTGCCGCAGAAGACTCAAGGGCGGCCGAAGCTGGCCATGATTGACGATCCACTGCGGGCAGCAACGGCCGACGCCAAAACGGCACGGGCCGGCGACAAGCTGGCCTTATCCGTTGGTGGCGTTGGCTTACAGATGCAGGCCGTTGCCAACCGCTCGACTTTATCCGACAGCCGCGCGATGATTAAGACAACAAAATTCAAGACAGCCGACGCAGACAAGAACGGTTATCTCTCTGAAGGCGAATTTGGCGCCCTCGGGTTGCCCGGCGCCGAATTCAAGTCGGTCGATCGCGACGGTGACGGCATGGTCACTTTGGAAGAAGTCCTGGCGTACATCGACCAGGAATCGGCCTCGTCGCAGAGCCGCGTCGAACTGACCGTTTCGCACGACGGCAAATCGGTGTTCGAAGTCATCGACGCCAATCACGACCGGCGCATCAGCCGTCGCGAGCTGGTGCATGCATTCGATCAGCTCCGCAGTTTCGATCGCAACGCCGACGAGTGCATTACTTCGGTCGAACTGGCCGGACGCTTTAAGGCCGATCTCGGCCTCGGCAAGCCAGTCCTGTTCCGCACGGCGGGCGGCGGACAGCGCGGCGACGCGACGGCGCCAGCCGTCGTCGCGCCCACGTCCGGCCCCGAGTGGTTCCGCAAGATGGACCGCAACCGCGATGGCGACGTCTCGCTGCGCGAGTTCCTCGGCCCCCCGGCCCTCTTCAAAAAGCTCGACCTCGACGGCGACGGCCTCATCTCCGCCGAAGAAGCCGCGCTCGCGACAACCGCCGAAACGCGCACCACCGCGCCATAGCCAGGGGAACCACGCGCCCTCCCCTCCTTCGCAAAGGGGGGGGGCAGGGGGGGGGTCGCTTCGCACGTCGCCAACGCCTCCCATCGCAACCCGACTCTCCCCAATCCTCCCCCCCTTAGCAAGGGGGGGGAAGGGGGGGTCGCTTCGCTTGTTTATCACGCGCACTCGTTCAATATTATCGTTCTGTATCAACTCGCTTGGAATCATGACCCTCTCTTTCAACCAACTAAACACCAAGAAAACCCGCCAGGCCCTCCGCGCCTCCATGCCCCGCGCGGAAGTCCTCCTGTGGTCGAAACTGAAGGGCCGCAAACTGCTCGGATGCAAGTTTCGCAGGCAGTACAATATCGAATCGTACACAGTTGATTTTTACTCGGCGGAGCTGAAGCTGGCGATTGAGCTGGACGGTGAGAGTCATTACGTGGCGGGCAAGCAGGCGTCCGACGCTCGCCGCGATGCGACGATTCGTTCATACGGAATCCGAATCCTGCGGTTCCTGAATTCCGACGTGTACGAGAATCTGGAGGGCGTCTGGGAGGCTATCGCGCGCGCGGCGCGTGAACGCATGCAGGAATTAGGCCCAGATGTGGCGCGCGGCCGGCGGAGCAAGCGCGCAGAGAAGCCGCAAAAATAACTTCACCCGACCCCCCCTAACCCCCCTTGCTAAGGGGGGAGTGCGCGATGCTCGCCTCGTCCAATCCAAGCCACAGCGCGCTGCCGATCCGTACCATCGTCGCTCCCTCTTCGACGGCCACCTCGAAATCTCCCGTCATCCCCATCGACAGATGCTGAAGCTGCGCTGCGATGCGCGGGCTCGCCTGCGATTGCAACTGGTCCCGCAGCGCGCGCAAGCGGGCAAACACCGGCCGCGCGTCTTCCGGATTGTCCGAATACGCCGCCATCGTCATCAGCCCCTCGACCTGCGTCCGCTCCAGCTTCTCGATCTCGCTCCACGCGCCCGGCAGCTCGTCGGCCTGAAAGCCATGCTTGGCCTCTTCGCCGCTCAAATTCACTTCCAGCAGCACGCGCGGACGCAGATCCAGCTCCCCCGCGATCCGCTCGATCGCCTCGAGCAGGCGCACGCTGTCGACTGAATGAATCAAGCTGGCAATTGGCAGAATCGACCGCACTTTGTTCCGCTGCAATGGACCGATCAGGTGCCAGGTCACGCCGCCGCCGATCTCGCCGGCGCGCTGCACGAGCTGCTGCGGACGATTCTCCCCCAGGTCCGTGACCCCCAGCCCCACCAGTCGCCGGGCCCAGTCGAGCTGCGCGTACTTCGTAACCGCGACCAGCCCAACCGCCGCCGGGTTCCTCCCCACGCGTCGGCAAGCCCCTGCAATCCGTTCCCGCACGGCCTCCAGGTTCTTCGAAATGATTTCGTCTGTGGCGTTCATTTGCACGCGTGCGTCTCGGCGGAGCGAGATGACTCCTTGGGAACCACGAAAGAAGCGAAAGACACGAAATCAGTCAGACGAAAGAATCATCCACAGATTTCGCAGATTTCCACAGATGAAGTATGACGCAAGGGCGTTATCAATCTGCGAAAATCTGACCAATCTGTGGATCAACTCCGTTCGGCCAGCGCCAATCGTCGTGCTCGCGCGAATATTAGCCACGGATGAAACACGGATGCGAATTTTGCTCGTCCATCCGTAATACAAACGTTCCAAATTTGCGCACGGCGCGAAGATTTGTCTCAATTCGTGCCACAAAGTATTTCGTTGCCAGAGGATACGATGGGACCCACGGATGGCGTGGCAATCCCACGGATGACGGCAGGGAAGATAGGAATATTGGGGACAGGAAAATCGTCGTCCGGCCTGCCGTGGCCAGTTTGCAAACGCAGGCTGGAAATCTATTTTCCTGTCCTCAATTTTCCTGTCATTCCGTCGCGTCTTTCGTCGTTTTCGTGGTTCTCCCTTTTATCCGTGGGATTGCCACGCCATCCGTGGGCTTTTCCATTTTTCTCATATTCGCGTTCATCCGCGTTCATTCGCGCCTAATCATTTTGCTTTCCGCGGCTGGCGAAGTGGCCTCGCTCATTTCCGCGATTCGCGGCCGCGGACGTCCATCACATAGATCTCCCACACGTCGTCGCGGTTCGACACAAACGCCAGCCGGCCGTCCGGCGTCCAGGCGGGAAAATTGTCGAGGGCCGGGTGCTGCGTGACGTTCACCACGTTCGCACCGTCGGCATCGCAGCAATAGATTTCGTAATTGCTGTCGCGGTTCGACAGGAACGCCAGCCGCTTGCCGTCGGGCGAGAAGACCGGGTAGTCGTCCAGCCCCCGGCTCTCGGTGAGCCGCGTCACGTTGCCGCCGTCGGCATCCATCATGGCGATCTCAAAATCCCCCCAGCGGCTGGTGGCGAAGGCAATTTTGTTGCCGTCGGGGGACCACGCCGGATGGGCGTCGAAGGCCGGGTCGTTCGTCAGCCGCCGGCGGGCCGGGCCGTCAACCTCGGCGGCGTACAGTTCCTGATTGCCTTCGGCCGTCGACGAATACACGATCCATTTGCCGTCGGGAGACCAGGCGGGGTATTCCTCGTGCGAGAGCGGTCCCCGATCGCCCACGAACTTTTTTGGTTCGAACGGGTCGAGCCGCGAGACGAAGATATCGAGATTCCCCTGCGTCCCCGATTGCGGAACATGCGTGAACGCCAGCTTCGTGCCGTCGGGGGACCAGCAGGCGTCGTACTGCGGGAACTTACCCGTGGTCAGCGTCTTCTCGCCGCTGCCGTCCGCCGACATCACGGCGATTTCCATCTTCGCCCCGCGGTGCCGCGTGAATACCACCTGCTTCCCGTCCGGCGACCACACCGGCCGCTGCTTGAAATGCCCATCCCGCGTCAACCGCACCGCCACCGGCGATTCGCCCGCCCGCAAAACCAGCGCACCCGCGCCGCCGATGAGACTGACAATCACCAGCCGAACCGCCAACTCAATGACGTTGCGCCTGCCTCTGACCATTTGTCCTCACCGAAACCGTCTTGACGAAAGTATTATCCACAGATTTCGCAGATTTCCGCAGATAAGATTGAACGCAAGGACCTCTTCAATCTGTGAAAATCTGAGCAATCTGTGGATCAACTCAACTGTGCCTGGCAACCGCCACGCGCCGAGCTGGTGCGAGTTTTAGCCACGGATGAAACACGG
>JACQFH010000071.1 GCA_016200145.1 Planctomycetia bacterium
CACGGATGACGGGTGAGAACCACGAAATACGCGAAGGACGCGAAGCCGGCTCTACGAAAAACTCGATCCACAGATTTCTCAGATTTGCGCAGATGAAGCGTCGCGCCGGGCCTGTCTTAATCTGCGAAAATCGGCGCAATCTGTGGATATTTCCGATCGTCGCGAATTCCGCATCCGTGGTATTGCCACGCCATCCGTGGGTTCATTCTGGAAGGACAAAAGAAATATGACCGCGGAGGACGCTGATGGTCGCGGATCTGCGACTCCCCTCTCGATCTGCTGATCCGTGTTTCATCCGTGTTTCATCCGTGGCTCTTCTCAACCGCCGCTTGGAAATCGATGTCCTGCGGCCTGACAAGAAGGGCCCTCGCGGATCCATTGTGTCTCATCTTGTCGCGACGCGCTCACTGGGCAAAGGTTGACTTCGGCAATCGTCACACGTTTCCCAACGCCAGGGATTTCGGCGACCGGTGGCGCAGCGGCGGCTCAGCAGGAGCTTCGCCCTCCCGTTTGCATCCGTGTTTAATCCGTGTTTCATCCGTGGCTCCCCATCAACGGCCCCACAGAAATCGATCTGATCGACCGAAGGCGAACGAGAAGTGCCATCACTCGCTCTGTGATTGGCATTCAATCCGACGGCTGGAGGGGGTACACTCCAGGCGTCACGCGTCTCGTTCCGCACGGGTCTGCATGGAGGCTCCTGTCATGACAAATGCGCAAGCGTCGCAACGTGCCGTTGCGATTCTTGGGTTTCTGACCGTTCTGCTCTGGAGCGAGAATGCATCTGCGCAGGCTGTCGGCAGTACGGTTGTCGTCACGGATACCGTCGACGTGATGGAAAACGGGGAGGCGGTCGGCAATGTATTTCCGGGCGACTGCCTGCGAATCGAGCAGGTTGATGGCGACTTGTACCGGGTGCGCGCGACTAACCGTTTGGGGTGGATCCGTCGCAGCGACGTGATTCCGCTAGAAAGAGCCATCGACTTTTTCACCGACAGGCTCCGTAAGAAGCCCAACGTCAGAGATTTCGTCTGTCGTGCCGAAATCTGGCGAAAGCTGGGGGATTACGAAAATGCAATGCGCGATTTCGACGAATCCGTCCGCGTCGATCCAGAGAGCGCATTTGGCTACGGCTCTCGTGCGCTGGAATGGAGGCATCGGGGAGAAATCGACAAGGCGATTGCCGACGAGACCAAAGTGATTCAACTGGAATCGAAAAGGAAGGTTTCGCGGAACTATTCACACGCATATTTTTCCCGGGCACATTCCTTGCAATACAAAGGCGCGTACGACGAGGCCATCAGCGATTTGACAGAAGCCATCCGGATTGAAGAGAGTGAAAATCTGATTTACTACGCGGAGCGAGCGATGGCGCTACTGGCGAAAGGGGACCACGACAAGGCACTCGACGACGGCAATGAGCTGATCCGTATCGAACCGAAGGCGGCTGGGGGTCACTTTCGTCGAGGGCGGGTCTGGAGCGCGAGGCGCGAATACGATAAGGCCCTTGCCGATTTCAACACCGCGGTTCAGTTCGGCCCGGATTCTCCCGGCGCCTTCCAGTACCGGGCCTGGTTCCTCGCAACGTGCCCCGAGATGAAATATCGAGACGGGGTGAAGGCAGTTGCAGATGCCAAAAAGATGCAGGAACTGTGGGGAGACTGGAGGCAGCTTGTGCATTACCACCAGGACGTGCTCGCTGCCGCCTACGCCGAAGCTGGAGATTTCGAGAATGCGATCAAATACCAGGAGGAGGCACTGGCGCACGTCTCGAAACCGTACCAGACAGAGCGAATCTCCGTGAACGATAAGGACGAATATGCCGCTCGTCTGGCGCTGTACAGAGCGGGCAGACCATATCGCGACGAACCGAAACGCAATGTGCGACCAGAGTAATCTTGGGTCCAAATTGCGCAACCAGGTGGAGGCGGTGATCATTCGCGCTGGCCCCCTCACCCCCGGTCCCTCTCCCGCGAGGGGAGAGGGGAGAAGTCTGGTGGAAGCGTCGTCGCAAGGTGAGCGAACGTAGGCTCGGTCGAGCTGTGCGACGACTACCTGCACGGAAACCGGTGGGCCTCACTTCGTTCGACCGCACCCTACGGGAGATTCATGAACTTGCGGATGATCCATTCGCCGAGCATCAGGGCGATGACGACACCAAACGTGAACCAGTTGTTCCAGAGGGGGATCACGCGGATCGAGGATTCGTGGCGGGGTTTGGGTTGGAAGTCTTTCACGAGATTGTGGACGTCTTTGAGGTCGTAGGATCGGGCGCCGGTGGCGACGGCGATTTCGCGGGCCAGGGACGAGTTGCGGACGGCGCTGCGGCGTTCGACTGAGACGTTGGCCACCTGGAAGAAGACCGTCGACTCCTCAGACGTGACCGGGTCTTTCACGGTGAGCTTGTGTTCGCCGGGGCTGACGGCGCTCAGGCGCGTCTCGAACACCCCTTCGCGGAACTGCGGGATCGAGAGGGACTGCACGCGCCGCTCCTCGGCACTCGTGCCGGGAACGGTCAGCTCGGCGGCGAGCGCGTGGTCGGGCAGGTCGTCGGCAGACAGCGGTTCGTAGTTGGCGTCGTAGGCCTCGACCGAAACGAGCACTTTGTCATCAGGCTGATACTGCTGCCGGTCGGCGCGGACGACGAACCGCTTCTGGCTTCCCAGCGCGTGCGACAGGCCCAGCCGGTGAATCATCTGTCCCCAGAACTGACGGTAATAGACTTCGCCGTACTTGCGGCGCAGGCGCCAGGTCTCGTTGAACCCGAGATAGACGACTTCGCCGCGCCCGTACCGGCGCAGGGCAATCACCGGCTGGCGGGTCGTGCCGTCCACGCACTTGTCGACGGGGTGCACGGCGAGCGCCGTTCCCAGCGGATGCAGGCGCGACACGGGCTGATACCACGGCAGCGCGCCCAGGTTGTTCCACGCCAGGCGGTTCTCGACGTCGCCGGCCCCCAGCTCCATGAAGTCGACGGCGTTCGCGTCGGGAGTCAGTTGCAAGGCGAACGGGCGGTCTTCGCGCGGTTTTGATGAGGGATCGACAACCACCGGCAGCATGTCGGCCAGTGGCGAATCGGCGAGTTGCCCCGGGCCGAACCGCGGCCCGGCGACGACGACCAGCCCGCCGCCGAATTTCCCGACGAACTCCTTGGTCATCTCGCAGAACCGCGCCCCGAGGGCCGAGCCGGGCATGTCTCCCAGGAAGATCACGTCGTTGGCGAAAAAATCGCTGCGGCGGGGGGTGAGCGTGGGCAGGAACAGCTCGTTCGAGCGGCGGACTGCCGGGTCCGCCGAGCGCAGAAACGTGCGGAACCCGCGCTGCCCGACCAGCTTGTCGCGATGGAACACCTCTTTGATGAACCGCCATTCCCAGGTCGGCTCGAATTCCACGAACATCAGCCGCAGAAAATCGTCGCGGACGTTGATTTCGCGCTCGGCCCGGTTGTTCTGCGTGACGAGTTCCCCCGCGACGGGGTCGGCGCTCGCCGCCAGCACGAACCGGCCCGTCTCGGCGGGTGTCCACTGGAACTCGACGGTCTGCTCGTCGGCGTCGATGCGGATCGGCTTCTCGTCGATTGCCAGCGGATCGGCACTGGCAGCGGCGGATGTTTCCGCCAGCGAGCGGGCCGAGAGGCGGACCGTGACGTTCGTCCCCTTCAATCCGCTGCTGCGGAGCGTGGCGATGAGCCCGGTGCGCTCGGCTTTCTTGAGGAGGAGCGGCGCCTGCAGGTCGACCGCCAGGTCGACGGCCGATTCGGCCCCCACAGCGAGCGTGAACACGGGGACCCCCAGCTTCTGCGCGGCGGCCACGGCGGGCGGTCCCGAGTTCTGGTCGAAATCGCTGACGACCAGGACGCCCGCCAGGTTTCCGCTCGACTGCCGCGCCGCCAGGTCTTCGAGCGCCTGCCCCAGCGCTGTGACCTTGCCGGCCGTCGAGAGCTGCTCGGCCCAGCGCGCGGGTTCCGGCGTCTGATCGGCGAGCGCCGGATTGGTCAACTCGGTGGCGCCATCGGGGCGGTCGAAGCGAAAGGCTTTCAGCCGGTACTTTTCAGAGAGGGCGCGAAACAGGCTTTCGTCGTCGCGCGTCAACAGAGACTTCACGTAATCGTTGCGCGAGGGCTTCGCCGGGGACTGACCCCCCTTCCCGGCCGAGTCGAGTGCGCGACCCACGGCAGCATCCAGGGCCTGGCGCTCGGAATCGGGATAGTCGTCTTCGATCGCCATGCTGTCGCTGGAATCGACCAGGACCCAGAACCACGGGCGCGGGGCGTGCGTCAGGCGGATGATGACGACCGGATCGGCGAGGAACAGCAAGAGCAGGCACAAAAGGAGGGCCCGCGCGCCCGCCAGCAGGATTCGCAGCGGTCGGCGGCCGCGGGCCTCAAACCGCAGATAGAACAGCGCGGCGAGCGCACACAGCGCCAGGCACGCCGGGACGACCCAGGGAGCGTAGTGACGGGCCCAGGGCGCCGTGAGCGACGGATCCATCCGCTCGATCGAGTCGAGGTTTTCGATGCCCAGGAATTTGCCGAGGAGGCGGAACATGCGAGTGACGGAAGTCAAAAGGTCAAAAAGTCGAAGCGTCGGGGGTATGCGATACGGTTGGTCAGGTTTCCGATTGAGCCCCGGCAGGGGCGGCATAGTTTAGCCAGTGGCGCCTGCCACCCGCACCCCGAATGGGGTGCCAGCGATTTGCCGGGGGTTGTCGCGCAGCGACCACCCCCGGAGAGCGGTGCGACAGCACTCGCACCCTGGAAGGGTGCCAGATTGGTGCGAGTTGACGTCGCGAACTCGTTATCGATTCGTTTCGTCGGCCGGGAACAGATTCTCGCGATTCTGCGACCCCTTCAGGGTCGAATTGATTTCTGCGCAGCGGTCCGGGGGTATCGTCCGCCTGAGGCGGACTCAACCCCCGGCTAATCGCTGCGACCCCTGTCGGGGTCGTTTGTGATGCCCCGATCGAACGGTCTGTTAAATTGAAGTGAACCATTTGAAAGCTTCGGAATTGCTTGTTTCACCTACCAGAGACGTTCGATACGCGCTCCCCTACGGGTCGCGGTTAAACAACTTGATTCGTCGGGATTGCGGTTTTGGACGTCGCGGTTTGGCTGCGCATCAGGACGGCGAGTTCGAGGAGCAGGACGATGAGGGCGGCGCTCATCAGCCATTTCCAGAACTCCTGGCCGCGCACGGCGGCCCCTTCGAGGCGGATCGGCTCGCCGAGCGCGACCCAGCGGACCGGGGCGTCTCCCCAGCGCCGGCGCAGCTCCACTTCGCCGATCGTTTTCAGGTCTGATTCCTCGGCCGGGCCATTCACCGCCAGGTCGATCTGCCACAGGCGATCGGGAC
>JACQFH010000295.1 GCA_016200145.1 Planctomycetia bacterium
AGAGCGCGAACAGGTCGAGCTATTCTTGAACACACTCACCGCGCCAGCAATGGCACCGTAAAAGCCACACGTTCGACGCACCAAGTGCCACCAAACCTGACCGCGTGATACAGGTGGTCGCGCGCATGTGTTCACAATTCATTGTCCCACGGATAGCCCGCGTTCCGCTCCCATATCCCGCTGGCCCGCCGGATAGAATTTGGGGACTGATGAGCAACCGTCTGGAGTGAGACTGATGGTTACGGTGCTACACGGCTGTCGAAGCAAGATCTAATAATCGCAAAACCAAGCGTGGAAAGACCTGCCTATGGTTAATCCGTCGAGCCCCGAAGAATCCAGCACATTCCAGCCGGAATCGACGGTCATTGGTTCCACAGGCGGGCAGTCGACCGGGGCTTTGGTCGAGCCTGACCTTGTAAATGTTTCGTTCGGTGCGAGCGTACTCAGGGCGCTCGGTGCCGACCAGCATGTCCTGCAATCAGTTGTGCTCCGCGAGGCCGAGGGGGAGGAAACGGCTCTGTATTCGCCTGCTCCCGATCAGGGCGAATTGCCGGACCGACCTACCACTCAGGAACGGCTGGTCATGCAATCTGAGATTGCGCGCGGCGGAATGGGGGCAGTCTGGAAAGGCGCCGATAACGATCTGGGGCGCGAAGTGGCGGTCAAGGTGCTGCTGCAGACTCGCAATGGCCAGACCAAACTGCTGCAGCGGTTTGTTGATGAGGCCCGCATCCACGGCCAGTTGCAGCATCCTGGCGTAGCTCCTGTTTATGAAATGGGGCAGTTCCCTGATAAGCGTCCGTACTTCACGATGAAGCTGATCCGTGGCCAGACACTTTCGCGGCTGTTGTCCGGCCGTCCCAATCCGGGACACGATCGACCCCGATTTTTGAAGATCTTTGAAAAGGTCTGCCAGACGCTGGCGTATGCCCACGCGCGGGGCGTGATTCATCGCGATCTCAAGCCGGCCAATGTCATGGTTGGTTCGTTCGGCGAGACCCTCGTCGTGGATTGGGGGTTAGCCAAGTGCGTCGGGCCGACTGTCTCCGGGTCCACAGATGCGGGCGATTCGCAACGCGAAGCTGGCGTCCCGGCTGATCTCTGCGACGCGGACCTGTCGAATCCGGTCTCCGGCACGCAAGAGCCGGGATTGACGACCGCCGGGCAGGTTGTCGGGACGCCGGCCTACATGTCGCCGGAACAGGCCCGCGGAGAGACAAACCTGGGCCCGGCAACCGACGTGTATGGGTTGGGGGCGATCCTCTATGAAATCCTGACGGGCCTGGCGCCCTATCGGGGAACGTCGGCGACCGATGTGCTGGCCCAGGTTCTGGCCGGTCCACCGCCGCCGCCGTCGTCGTGTGTGACCGGAATTCCCCGGGCGCTAGGCGCAATCTGCCTGAAGGCGATGGCCCGCGATTCGTCCGATCGCTATCGGACCGCTACCGAACTGGCGCACGATATCGACCGCTGGCTGGGTGACGAGCCAGTCGCTGCCTGTGTCGATTCGTGGCTGGTGCAGGCTGGCCGCTGGACGCGCCGGCACCGGACCGGCGTCCTGATTGCGGTCGCAACCGTCAGCGTCGCGACCATCTGCCTGGCCGTGACCAGCATGCTGCTCTTGCAGGCCAATCTCAGTATCGAGCGGCAGCGCAACTTGGCACAGGTTCAACGCGACAAGGCCCGCGTCAGTTTTCAACTGGCCCGCGAAGCAGTCGACAATTTTCACACCAGGGTCAGTGAGAGCGCCGAATTGAAATCGCGCGGCCTGGAATTGCTCCGGCATGAACTGCTCGACTCTGCCGCCGAGTTCTACCAGCGGTTCGTCGATGACGAAGCCGGCGATGCCCGAGTCCAAAATGAAAGAGGACTGGCCCTGCTGCGGCTGGGCGCCCTGAACGATTCGCTGGGGCGCCGCGACAAGGCAGTCCAGAATTTTCAGCAGGCCCGCGACATCTTTGGCGAGCTGATTCGGGCCGAGCCGAACCGCTACGAAAACCACGCAGGCTTAGCCGACGCCCACCGGTTCCTGGGAAAGCTGCACCGGTCGGCCGGCCAGACGAATGAAGGAGAGCTGGCGTTTCGGACGGCCATCACTCTCGGCATGGAACAACTGGAAAGAGCTCCGCACGAGTGGAGTCTCGTGCGCGCCGTGGCCGCGGCTCGGCAGGAACTGGGAATTCTCTATTTCGACACGCGCAGGGCGGACGAAGCGGCCCGTGAGTACAAACTGGCCAGCGAGGGCTATCGTCTGCTGGTGGAGCGCTACCCGAAAGAACGCAGTTACCGGCAAGATCTGGCAGCCGTGCTCATGGATCTGGGGGTCCTGTATGTACAAAGGGCCCAACACGACCTTGCCGAGGTGCCTTATCTCGAGGCCCTTCGGCTCAACGAGGAACTGGTCGAGAGCCATCCCGGCGACCCCGAGTATGCCGCCGGACTTGCGACTACCTGGCAATCACTGGGAATCCTGCGCGTCAGGTCCGCACCCAACGAGGCCCGCGACGCACTACAGCGCGCGTTTGACACCTTTCGCCGGCTGGCCGAAGAGCATCCGCGCGTTGTCAATTATCAGTTGTCGCTGATGCAAGCCGGAAACAACTTGGGGGTCCATCTCCGCAGCTTTGGATTGGACGAGCAGGCCCGGCCGTACTACCAAACCACGTGTGACACTCTGCAGCGCCTGGCCGACAGTTTTCCCGACGATCAGAACTTCGCCGTCTATCTCGGAGTCGGACTGTGCAATAACGGTAATCTCCTCCGCGACGTCGGCGAGTACGCACAGGCGCTCGAGACATATTCCCGCGCGCGACAGATTCTGCAGCGGGTTCTGGCACGGGAGCCGCGTCAGGTGCTGGCGAATCAGGCCCTGCCGCTGATCCACGGTGGTGAGGCACTGACGCTGGCCCGGCTTGGTCGATCTACCCAAGCCGATGAGGCGATGGAGACTGCGCTGCGACTCTGTGACGGCCCACCTCCCGCTGAAGTGTGCTACGACCGCGCATTGATTCTGGGGCTCACCGGCCGTCACCAGTCGGCTGCGACCCTGGCGATTCAGACGGCTGACGATCCCGCCGTGACGCCGCGCGAGATGACAGGCCTGGCGGCGGCGTGCTCTCTCGCGTCCGCAGCGGCGCTCCATGATTTGCAACTGACTGCTCAACAGCAAAGCGACCTGCACGAGCAGTACGGCCACCAGGCGGTCGAACTGCTCCGCCGGGCGCAGGGACTGGGGCAGTTCAAATCGCCGGCCACCCTCGAAAGAATGCGACAGGAACCGGACTTTGCGCCGCTGCAAGCACGAACCGATTTCCTGGATTTTGTCAATTCGCTGGAACAGGCGAATGTGGCACCGCGGCAAAGGGACTGATTGCGTTGGCTGCTAACAAATCACCCACTGACCTGTTGGCCTGTGTCTGGGATTCACTTGTTCGTGGGCCGGGGGTAAGCTGACGACATGTCCGCCGCTCCCGTCCAGTTATCGGTTGTTGAACTAAACCGCTCCGCGGAAGTCGATCGTGTGCGAGAGCGATATCCGACGCGGCTGGTGATCGCCCGGTCGTGCGCGAACCCGACCG
>JACQFH010000296.1 GCA_016200145.1 Planctomycetia bacterium
AACGCAGACAAATCGCACGTCACGTTCTGCGTTTGGCACACCGCTTGCTAATCAATGCTCTCGTCGGGGAAGATCACCCGTTACCGAGTTCAAAGGATTGATTGAAGTACAGGAACGAATCATGAAACGACTCTTAGTAGTGGCGGCGTTGGTGGCAGGTTTGTCAGTGACGGGCTTGTCTGGCGCGGCGATGGCCTACGGCGGGCGCGGCGGCCACGGCGGGTATGCTGGACACGGCGGGTATGCTGGACACGGCGGGTATGCTGGACACGGCTTTTCCGGAGATCATGTCTACCGCGGGAACTATCGCGGTGGGTACGGATACGGCCGTGGCTATGGATACGGCGGCCCACGCATAAACATCGGGACGCAGTTCGGAAACGGCGGATACGGCTGCAACAGCGAGTATGAATACGGCGGCAGCGGCTACGGATGGTAGCGAACCGTGCTGCGGCAATTGCCATCGAAGCATCTGTTCGAAGTCAACCCGCCTGATTCTTCAATGAATCAGGCCGGTTTTGTTGCGCCAACAGCCCGTGGTAAAACCAGGAAGGAGACGAGGGGGCGACGCAAGGCGCGACGCCCCTCCTGGTGCGAGCAGGTTTCTCTTGCTCGTGCTCAGTGGGAGATCGGCACTTCCGCCCGAGGGATCAAACGACTCCTGCCGAATCCGATCTTTTGCAAGGAACGCTTTGTTCCACAAATAAGCGATACGACGCACTTGCGTCAGTCGAGCGTCTTTCAACGGACCACAACAGAAAGCCATTGGAAGGAGATGTCATGTCTCGCGTACTATCGGAATTTGCAATCAAAACATGCCTGAAGGCGGCAACCCTACTTGCGTTGGTGAACTTCGCCGCTCTCGCGAAGGCTGAGGATGCGCCGCCGAGCATGCGATTGCTCGTGGACTCGGTTGAGGCGGCATCGCAGGATTTGTCCGAGGACTTCGAAATCGACTTCGCGGACGACCCCGTCTACGCCGAAGTCGAAGTCCAAGCGTCAGATCTTACAGCGCGGGCGCGACACCTTCGGAAGGCTGTGCTCAAAGGGGCAAGTCCCGATCATCTGAGAGCCGACATTCAGAAAGTCGGTTGCGCGCTGGCTCAACTTCAAGCGTCTCTTATAGAAATCGAGGGCACAACGCATCTGAATTGCACCGCCGAAGAGATCGGCCAGATGTTGGACCAGTTGGTCCAGTTGGACTGGGAAGTGACTCCTGACGCACAACCGCCAGTAGCCCGTCCGCTGGCCGTTTCTTCAGAATCAATAGCGCAACCGTCACTGCGTCATCACGGATTGCCTCGGAAATCATTGACTCGATGCCCAAAGCATTCGAATCTCGGTCCCTTGCGGCGGAAGGAGCCGCTGCCTTCCAATAACGCATTTTTGGATGAGGAGTTGCTGCCGACGCTGTCTCCGGTACGTCCATCGGACCTAAAAGCAAAACCGAACCGAACTGCGCCGGTCGTCCCACAGCCAACGGTACATGAGGAACCAAAGGTCGTCGTTCCGAAAGAAATGAAGGGCGTTGAACTGCTCCCGCGCGGTGAACAATCGGTAGCCCTCGTTCAACGAACCTGTCCTGTTATGGGCGAACTCTTGGGTTCGCACGGAAAGCCGATAAAAGTTCACATCCGCGATAGAACGATCTACGTCTGCTGCGAAGGCTGTGTCAGCCAGGTGAAGTCTGAGCCGGAGAAGTATCTCTCCAAGCAGATTGGGCCAAACGAATGATATTGCTGAGCCCGCACTCGCGACTGCCAATCGGTTCGGTGCCGAGACGTCGCGGACGATTGGCCTCAAAATCGAACCAGCGACCGAGCGAGTTGTCGATCGAATTCTATCGTTCGACGGCGCACTGGATGTGTTGCCTCAGCAGCGCACTTCGCTGCGCCAATTGCCGACCGGCAGGCCAGTTGCACGGTCAAAGGATGCTGCCCCACATCGAATTCGATTTCCCTTCACCTTTGTGATTATGGCGGCCGACCTCTCTTCGCCCGACTCGTGAACGCAGACGAAGATCACTTGATCCCCTTCTGCCAGGACGGATAGCTTCTTGCGTCGTGTTGCCATTATTCCTTTTCCTCGAAGATTCGGGCAATCGGGCATCCGGGTTTCAAGTACGCGAGTGTCCTCGTCTGAGACAATTTCAGCCTTTCAACGGCCGCACAGTCACTCCATTCGCGTCGATTGTCGCTGACACCTCGCGGCGCTTGCCCGGTTCTACGTCCACATCGCTCGACTCGATGCGGAAAGTGCCGCCGCCAAAGGGATCATTGGAATGCCAGTAACCGAGGGCGCTGGCGAATGGGGCGTATCCGCAGAACAGTGTAAGGACGCCCTCCGGGTGCTTGTCCCGCGCAAGCTAGAACCGCATTTTGACCTTCGATCGCTTCGCAGCCATCATTTCACCTCTTTAGTCCAAGCCGCAGGGCTCTCGGTGTTCAGGTCAACTCGCGAAACTTCCGAAGGAATTTTGCCGGTCAGGCAGACGAAGGCGTGCGTGGCATAGCTCATGATCTGCTGACAGCTACGAGCGAGTTCTTCAGTCCCCGGTTCAGTGTCAAGGATTGCAGTCGAGCCTTCGTAGATTGACAGCAGCCGCTGAGCGTGAATGAGTCCTTTCTTCGTCATCTCATTCCCTCCCAGTCGATTTCGTCCCGGCTCGTGATGCGGCGTGCGCCGCCACAAGCCGGGGCATGCCCGAACGTATACTGTCCCATTTCACCGGTGTCGCGGAACATCCGCAAGGCATTCGGGCGATCGTCGATCTCCATATTCTTGCTGGTGTCGAGGTACGGGTTGCCGTGGGGCGGCTCCCCGCGAGAAACGTGAACGTCGCCGATCGTAGTTTTCATGACTGAAACACTCTCTACGGACGAGTAACGTAAAGTAGAATTTTACATCGCTTCCTTGATTTCGTCCTCGCCCGTAGCGAGTCCCAATGCCTTTCGGATGTGCCCGCGGTTGAGATTCAGGTGCTGGTAAATCTTCAGAATCATGGCGGCATCCTTGTGGCCGACGATGTGCGCCAGAGTCACCGGATCAACCCCGCGGAGCAGGGCATCCGTAATAAAGGTGTGCCGCACGGCGTAGGCATGAAACTTTTCCAGGCCGATCTTCTTGCGAATGACTGCGAACCGTTTCGCAATCGAATAGATGCCCCACGCCTGGCCATGCTTGCCCCGGAACAGTTTGCCCTCGGGATACTTCAGCGACAGCCGCTGAATGATGGCCAGCGCCTTGAGGTTTAACGGGATAATCCTCGCATACCTCTTTCCTTTCGACTCATCGACCGGGAAAGCGATCTGCTCCTGATTCTTCATCGGCTTGAAATGCCGCTTCTCGATCGCCCGACATTCCTGCGGGCGGCAGCCAGATTCCTTGAGGAAGACGATGAAGTCCATGAAGGGGTCCGCCGGCTTGACGCAGGCGATGGCGGCGTCCCACTGTGCCGGTTCGATGTAGACTTCGCGTGCCGTCGCCTGTGGGCGCTCGACGCCCTTGATCGGATTGGCAGCAATGTCCTGCCGCTTGACGGCCCAGTTGAAGGCCCGCATGGCGGCGCGAATGGCCCCGTTCTTGTAGTTGTCGCCGCCCCCGAGGGTGTCGAGCCAGTCCGCGACGTGAGAAGGCTTGATATTGGCCACGGTCATCTTGCCGTGGTTCGTCTGAATGTACGCCTGCAACGGGACCAGATAACGGGAGTACCACTTGTAGGTCCCGGCTGCCTTGTGCGCCTTGCACCAGGTCAGGTACTTCCCGAGCAGGTCTTCGACCCGCGTATCAGGCGTCGTCGGTTGACTGGCAGCCATTAGGGCATGATACTTCTGAAACGCCTTCTCCTTGTCCGCTCCAAGGGGGATGAACTTCTTCCCCAGCTTGAAATACCAGCTTTGCGTGGACTTGCGAAAGAAAGGTTTGGGCTCTCTCATGATGTTTCCCCAGGTTGAAGGTGATCTATCGTGTCTACACCGTCTGTTCGTCGTTTGTTCTCGGATAGTGCAAGAATCAGTGCAATTCCCCGTTTTCTCGTGTGCGGAAGATCATGTAAGTCCTTAAATGACAGTTACTACGGCGGGAAGGCATCTTGTCGGGTTACGGGTACTTTCAAGCCCCAGCCCGACAGCTAACTCCGCAGGCCGGCTCGGAACTTGGCGTTCCGGCCAAATTGAAAGTCGGATTTCAGGGGCCCGCCCGTCTCGCGTGCAGCCGGCAAACCGGCTGCTCTTCCATGCCCGATTCAGTCAACCCGCCGCAGCCTCCCGGTCGAGGTGCGCGCAAGGCCCTGCCGGTCATTATCGTCGGCAGCGTCATGTTCAGCTTCATTTCCTACTGGCGCGTGGCGGCGGTCGTGCTGTGCGATCTGGCCAGCACGGCGTTCTACATCGGCGGCATCGTCGAGCAGGCGATCGGAAAGGCCGCCCCCTGGTTCATCATGGGCGTGATGCTGTTCAGCTATTGCGTGCGCGCCGTGTACATCGAAAGTTGTTCCCTGTTCGTTCGCGGCGGCGTGTATCGCGTCGTGAAAGCCGCGTTGGGAGGGTTCCCTGCGAAAGCGGCCGTCTCGGCGCTGCTGTTCGATTACATTCTCACTGGTCCGATCAGCTCCTGTTCCGCCGGGCAGTACCTGATCGGCTGGCTGCTGGAGCTGGCAGTTCTAGTCAACCCGAAATTCGCCGTAACCGACGCGGCGGTCCGCGCAGACATCAAACAGTACGGTTCGGTCCTGTTTGCGGTTGCCATCACGCTTTATTTCTTCCGCCAGAACCTGAAAGGAATTCACGAGTCGAGCGGAAAAGCGCTGCGGATCATGGGCTTCACGACGGTGGTCGCAGTGGTCGTACTCGCGTGGTGCGGAATCACGCTGGCCGTTCGCGGGCCGGCAAACAGCGTCCCGTACCTGCCCGACCTGCGTCCCAAAGTCGAGATCGAGGTGGAAACCGCCCCGGACCGGCGTACAGGAGAACTTCGGGAAATCTGGCGGCGCGATCCGCAGACGGGCCAGCTCATTCCGAAGCTCGATGAATCGGGGAAGGAGATCCCGAAAATCAACCGCCTCACACGGCACCAGGAAGACCCGCTGGGTTTTCTGCCCCGGTTCTTTCCGGGGGTCTCCGAAAACCTGCGGTCGATTAACGGCGTCTTGAGCCTGATCGGCGTGCTTGGCCTGCTCGTCGCGTTCGGGCACTCGATTCTGGCGATGAGTGGCGAAGAGACGATGGCCCAGGTCTATCGTGAAGTGGAATCGCCGAAGTTGCGAAACTTCAAGAAGGCCGCTTTCGTCATCTTTTCCTACAGCCTGATTCTGACGGCCGGGATTTCCTTCCTGGCCGTGTTGCTGATTCCCGACGAGGTCCGCATGAAGGACTATGCCGACAACCTCCTGGGAGGACTGGCCATGTACGTGGTCGGCCCGGCGTGGCTGCGGATCGCACTCAACGCGGTGGTCGTAGCCGCGGGCTTTTTGATTCTTTCGGGGGCAGTCAATACGTCGATCATCGGTTCCAACGGCGTCCTCAACCGCGTCGCGGAAGACGGCGTTTTGCCCGATCGGCTGCAAAAGCCGCATCCCAAATACGGAACGACCCATCGTATTCTGTACCTGATCGTCGGGCTGCAACTATTCACGATCGTCGCCAGCGGCGGAGACATGGTACTTTTGGGCGAAGCCTACGCCTTTGGCGTGATCTGGAGTTTCCTGTTCAATGCCCTGTCGATGCTGATGCTGAGGTTTCGCGACAAGCGCGAACGAGAATTCAAAGTCCCCGTCAATATTCGTTTTGGCGAATTCGAGTTGCCAATTGGATTATTATTCGTGTTTTGCGTTCTGGGTTCGACGGCCGTCATCAATCTGTTTACGAAGGAAGTGGCCACGATCGGGGGCCTTACCTTTTCAAGCATCCTGATGTGCGTATTCCTGGTGACCGAACGGGTCACACATCGCAACCGCAAGGGGACCCAGCACGAGCACATCGAGCAGTTCACGGAGCGCTCGTCGGAAGAGGTTTCTGCGCAAGCCGTCGGGTCGACAAACCTGTACCGCAAGCTGGTCGCCATCCGCTCCCCCCAGAATCTCTACATGCTCCAGCGGGCAATGGAAGAATCCGATCCCGATACGACGGACGTGATCGTCATGACGGCGAAGGTGCTTCCCGCCGGGGAAGAGGCCCCGAACTTCGCCGAGCTCGACCGTTACGATCGCAAGTTGATGACCGCCGTCATCGAGCTGGCCGAAAAGTCGGGCAAGCACATCTCTCCCATGGTCGTCCCCACGAACAATCCCCTGTTTGCCGTGATGAATACGGCGAAGTCTCTGGGGGTCCAGGAGCTGGTCGTGGGCGCGTCGAACAAGTTCACCGCCGAAGAGCAGCTCGACCAGATGGTCTTCTACTGGATCAACATCAACGCGGGCGTGGCGGCGCCGCTGACGATCCGCGTGCTCAGCAAGACGTGGGACTTCTATTACGACGTGGGGGGCGGAAACCGAATCCCGCGGATCAGCGAACGCAAGGCCCGCACTGTGGCCGAGCTGCGCGCCGCGGGCGTGGGCGTGCGCCGCGTGCTGATGCTGCACGACAATACCTCGCACTCTCGCGACTTGTTCGACACCGTGCTCACCATGCTCGACCCCGACGTCGTGTTCGACCTGGTGACGCTCGCGGGTGGCAAGCCCCAGAACGGCAGCTCGACCGCCAGCAGCACCAGTCTGGTCCAGGATGTCGAGCGCGCCGAGAAAATCGGCCGCGAGGTCACCGTTCATACGATCGAGGGAGAACCGGGACCGGCCATCGTCGAACTGGCCCTGGCCCACGACTACGACCTGATCGTGCTCGACACGCCGGCGGTCGTCGAGGATGGCGCGGGCCCGCCTCCCTGGCAGCAGTACGTTCGCGAGCACGCCTCGTGCGCGGTGTGCCTGTTGTCGCTGCCGGCGATCCAGCGTGAGGTCGTCGACAAAACGCCCTCCGCGCGGCCGCCGCACGATCCGCCCAGGGCGGGCTGAAGAGTTGCAAAGCAGGGATTGACGCAGCGCACCTTCGCAGGTCCCGCCCGGCAGGCGGGACCTACTTCTCCGACTCGACGATCGTCGTCGGTTCGATCGTCGTGATAGGCGTGCTGCTGAGGGCGCTGGTAAGGCTGGCACGCAGGTCGGCACGGCCGGCGCGCAGTGCCTCGACCTCGATCAGATACACCAGGTGCGCGCCCGGTTCGAGCTGTTCTTCAGCGTCGAACAGGAGCTGATTGCCGTCGAGTTTGTGCCTGAGCGGCAGGTCTGCCGCTGCTGCGCGCACGACGGCCGAGCGGATTCGCAGGTTGGGCGACGCCAGGGCTTCCAGCGCCACGCGACGCACTGCTTGCAGGCCGATGTTTTCGACCGTCACCCGGTACGTTCCGGTCTGGCCGACTTTCAACGGGTCGCTTTCGTCGCTGATGCGCAGATCGAGCGTACCCCGCACCGGCACGATTTCGAGGCACGCTTCGTCGAAGTCGCCCGAGCAATTCGTTCCCTTCACCTCCACCGACAGGCACGCCCGGTGCGCCTGGCTCTTGCACTCGAACTCCATCTGCAGTTGCACCGTCTCGTCCGGTTCCAGCGTCCCCAGGCGCCAGACAAGTGTTCCCGCCCTCTGTTCGGCGCCGGTCGACAGCTCTTTCGGGACCAGCGCCTTGTCGAACGACACGACAACCTGCGCATCGACAATCGATTTGTGCGAGGGGTTCGACAGGCTGACGTTGAATTCGGCGCGGCTCCCTTCAGTGCGCTGCGACGGGCCGGTGATTTCAACCTCGATCTGGCGGACAGCGTATTCGACGCAGACCTGCCGGGAAATCACTTCGATCTCTTCGTCCCCCTCGAGCCGCGCCACAGTGAACCAGCAGCAATGCGAACCGGCGACCGGGCTCGACAGCGTCAGCGCCATCGAGCGCGAGTCGCCGGGCGCCAGCCGATCGAGGCGGCGGACGACTTCGTGCTTTTCCGACTTTTCGAAATTCAGCGTCTCGTCGAACCGGCAGCGGACGACCAGATCGTCCTGCGGGCGGTCTCCGGCATTACGGATCGCAAGCTGAAACGTCGCCTCGGCGCCGACGGGCCTGCGCGACGGCCCGTCGACCGTCAGTTCGACCAGTTGCGGGACCGTCACCTCATCCGGAATGATCTTGGGAAGCGATTCGACTTTCGGCAGTCTGTTGTCGGCGACCACCGGTTGCGGCGGTTCATCAGGATCGCGGCCGGCGGCAAGGGGCGCATTCGATTTGGGAAGGGCCTGGCTCTCACCAGGAGGCGGGCGGTTCGTCCGCTTTTCGGGCGCCGCAGGGCGCAGCGCCTGCCGTTGATCGGGCGTCGCCGGACGCGACGAGATTGCCGGCGGCGCCTGCGACATTGCAGGAGGGATCGGGCCTGCACCTTGCCGGAATGTTGCATTTGGCCGGGCAGTCATCGACGTGCAGCCGGCCAGCACGATGGTGAGCCAGGTTGCCGACATTCTGCGAAGTTTCCGGCGGATCTCATTCAGGAGGCGAGACGTCCCCAGAGGGCCTGATCGGCCGCCAGAAACCTCATTGAGACGAAAATAATTGGAACGATGTCGCGACATGGCACTGAAAATCTACCACGCGAATTCTCGCGTGCCAGGAATGATTTCAAGATATCACACTGGGTAATTCGGGGGCTTTCTTTCCGCAATTCGACCCGTTCCTGTTGTTCCGTGCAGGATTGCGACGATGGAAAAGGCTGGAGAAATGCAGACGCCGGCAGGGATGCCGGGCGGCTGGATCACGACAACCACTCCTACACGGTTTTCCGTGGTTTTTTTGAGGATCACGAGTCATGGATCGACGCATCATCCGCTTTAGCGTGGCCGGTTTGTTGCTCTGCTCGGCTGCCATGGGCGCCACCGTTGCGACCAAACCCGCCGTTTCGAACCGCCCCGCGAAAAAGGAAGCCCAGGCTGCCCAGGCCCCGCAATCGATTCAATGGTTGTACGACCTCAAGCAGGCGCATCGGCTTTCTCGCGTCACGGGGCGCCCGATCCTGATCGTCTTTGGCGGCCCGTGGTGCCAGTTCTGCAAGAAGCTCGACCGTGAGGTGCTGAGCCATCCGACGATCGTGAAATACATCAACAACACCTTTGTTCCCGTGCATCTCGACGCCAAAAAGGATGAACGAGCGGCACAGATTCTGGAGGTGAAGTCGTTGCCGACGACGGTCATCCTCAGTCCTGAAGCCGATCTGCTGGGTTCGGTCGAGGGTTACGTTGCGGTCAAGGAATATGCAACGGTGCTCAAGCAATCGGTGCAGTTCCAGAAGACGCTTCGTCAGGAGCAGGTGGCGCTGAAGACCGATCGTCGCTGACACGCAGGTATCTGAAAGCTGCAGATCCAGTGCTTCGGCCGCTCCTGGCGGACGGAGCACTTTTGCATTGCCGGCACATCTCGGCGCTCCGCTGCTCGAACACCCGCCTTGCAAAAGCGGGCTGAAGCGATTAGTTTTCGACTATGAGCAGCCCCAACACGCCTTCGAACTCCGCAAACGAAGAAGACCCCTGGGAAGAACTCGCGGACCTGGTCGGGATTGAAGGTGGCAAAGAATATGTTGCCGGTTCAGTCCCCGCAGTGGAAGGCGCCGTAACGCCGGCGCCCGCACAGCGGGCGGCCGAGCCCCCGCCTGTCATTGCCGCGCCGCCCGCTCCCGTTTGGGACACTCCGTCCGATACTCCCTCGCCGCCAATGATGGAATCGGCGGGCGAATTCACTTCTGCGGACGCCGCCTCTGCCGATGCGTCAGTGGACTCGCCGACCCCCTCGGCCCCGACGACATCGACTTCGGCCCAGGATTCGTACTGGGATGCCCTGGCGAACTGGAATTGGGACGACTCTGAAGGACCGGGCCGGGCGAAAGCCGATCCTACTCGAACCGCCTCCGACGCGACTCCAGCCGGGAGATCAGAGCGCGGGGGACCCTCACGTGGCGAGCCTCGGCGAGGTCGCGACGACCGCCGCGAGCGTCGTGGTGGAGATCGGCCGCCAAAGTCATCGACGTCGCCGGCTCCGCGTTCGCCAGAGCCGCCGTCGCGCACGCCTCACACGCCGTCTCCCGCGGCGGGCGATGATTTCGGTTTGGGAATCACGTCGGAATCGGCCGGCCTGAGTTCCTCCGACGAGCCGCGTGACGATGCCGTCGCGCCGCCAATCCGCGAGAGTTCGCGCCCGGAACCGGCAGCCCCTCGCGGAGGCGATCGTGCACGGGGAGGCGAGCGGCGCGCCGATGATCGCGGCGAAGGAGACTTCCCCCGTAAGCGCCGGCGGCGGCGCCGGCGCCGTGGCCGCGGGGCCGAACCGGCAGAAACCACGCCAGCGGCCAGCGAGGCCGCTCCCGGCGCCGACTGGGACGACTCCGCCGGGCCCGAATCCGACTTTGTGGACGAGCCGGAACAGCCCGACGCCGTGACCGAGGTGACGCACGGCCAGGAACTCGACGACCGATCCAACCGTCCGCCGCGTGACCGAAATCGTGATCGTCGGCGTGAGGGGGCTCCGCGACGCGGGGCATCAGAGAAAGTCGATGACCGTTTCGATGACGACTCCGATGAACATCAGGAGATCTCCGTCGGCGGCGGCGCCGCTGAACCGATCGACAGCGAAGCCGACGACGAAGCGGGCGAACCGGCCACCAACTACGAAAACGTTCCAACCTGGGAAGAGGCGATTTCGTACCTGCTGCATCCCAGCCAGGTGCAAGTCGAACCGGGCGACGGGAATGGCACCAGTCCCCCGCGCAGTCCGGCACAAACGGACCAGCCGCGACAGACCCGTCACGTCGGCAATCGCAAGCATCGTCGTTGACGAGTGAGGCCAGCGCGGGGTCGAATCCCGTCGGCCCCGCTTCCGACGAAGATTTTCGACTCACAGCGCCCGGCGGTCGCGGTATGCTGAATTCGGGTGTTATCTCATCGTGACTTTGACGAGATCGGGATTCCGTGGCTTCGAGGCGCGCCGCCGTCGATCTGATTTCCGTAAACGCGATCCCCGCCATCGCGGGGATCCTCGTTATGGCGCTGGCGCTGCGCCTGGGGGTTCTCTGGAAATACTCATCCCATCTGCAGGACGATCACGACAACTACCGGCGCATCGCCCAGGAAGTGGCGCTCTGGAAGGGTTGCGTCGATCCCGACACCGCACAGCCGACGGCCTATCGGCCACCGCTCTATCCCTGGCTGCTGGCGATCATCATCTACTGCGGCGGCCATGACGTCGCAATCGGAATTGTGCACGCGCTTCTGGGCGTGGCGACCGTCGCTCTCGCAATGGATGTCGGGCGACGACTGGGGTTGGGGCGCGGCAGCTTCATCGCCGGCGCGCTCGTGGCCGTCGATCCCCTGCTGCTGTACCAGACGGTCCAGGTCATGACCGAGACGACCGCGGCGTTCCTCGCGGGGCTTTGCCTGTGGCTGTTTTTGAGGCCAGCGACGACCGTTAACGGCCTTGCGATCGGCCTCGTCTTTGGCGCAGCGTGCCTGTGCCGTCCGACATTCTGGGCGTTCGGCGCTCTCGCCACCGCGTGCTGGCTGGTGGTGCACATCCGCTCGATCGACTGGCTGGAGGGATTCAGCGACGGAGGACTGCGACCGGCCGTCGTCGTGGTTGCGGGCGTGCTGACGGTGATCGGCCCCTGGATGATGCGAAACTCGAAATTGCTGAGGAGCCCTGTCATCACGACGACGCACGGCGGTTACACGTTGCTGCTGCCCCACAACGATTTCTATACGCGCGACGTGGTCCAAAAGCCGTGGGGCACCGTGTGGCCCTCTGCGTCGTTCGACGAGTGGACGGTCTCCGTGGAAGGGCAACTGGCCACGATCAATCCGCCGCTCGACCGCGCCCATCTGTGGTCCGGGGCGGAAGTGGCCCGCGACGATTGGATGAATCGGCAGGCATTGCGTTACATCCGCAATGATCCCCGCACCGCCCTCCGTTCGGGTCTGACCCTGCTCGGCCGGATGTGGAGCATCGCCCCGGCTACAACCGGCGACGCGAGCCGCTCGACGGCGCTGCGCGTGGCGATCGGCGTGTTTTACGTTCCGGTTCTTGTCGCAATGCTGGTCGGCATGTTTCGCGTCGCCACGAAAAGCTGGAAAACCTGGTGGCCGCCTCTGGTCCTGATTCTAGGCTTTACGTGCGTGCATGCGCTGTACTGGGCCGACATGCGGATGCGCGCGCCCCTGGTGCCGGCCATCGCCCTCTTGGCGACGGCCAGTTGCATCACGCTGAAGCGGTCTTCGAAAGGCAGACCCCGGTCAAACTGAACCGATCCCCGTTTTCCAGTTGCCGTGTTATGATCGGCCTTGATGAAACGATTTCTGCAGACCATCCAGCCGTTTCGGCCTGCGATCAAGTGGGGCCTGTTTCTGCTCGTGCTGGCGTTCGTCGCGTGGCACGCCTGGACGCTGTGGAACAGATTTGATTCGGCCCCCGCACGTCTCCGGTGGAACTGGCTGACCCTGGCGGGCCTGGCATCGGTCGTCGCCTGGCTTCCATCGGCCTGGTTCTGGCGCTGGATCATCGTGCATCTGGGGAGCGCCGCCCCCTGGCCGCAGGTGCTGCGCGCGTACTACTGCGGCCACCTGGGAAAATACCTGCCCGGCAAGGGCGCGGTGATCGTCATTCGTGCCGCGCTGCTGAAGCCCGCGGGCGTACCGGCCACCACTGCGGCACTGGCCGTGACGCATGAAGCCCTGACTTGCATGTGGGCGGGGGGCATTTCGACGCTGGTGCTGTACGTCAGTCTGGCGCCCCTGCTGCCGGGGTGGATCACCGCCCGTGCAGGGGGCTTGCCCGAACGCATCGCTCTGCTGGGGGGTCTCGTCGCAGCAGGAGCTGCCGGATTGACGATGCTGCTGGGCAGCCACCAGTTGTTGCGCGGCGCCGTCGGCGGCGACCGGCCCGCGGCCGGATCGACCGGATCACTCGCGCCGGAACGGCCCGTGCGGATGAGCTGGCCTGAGTCGCTGCGCGTGACGCTCGCGGGGGGGATTGTGTTTATGGCCGCGTGGTGGGCCCACGGATTGACGCTGGGACTCACGATTCGCGGCGTGGTCGGCGATCGCGCGCCCTGGACCGACTGGCCCGTCTGGACCGGAATGGCCGCGGTGGCGATGGTCGGAGGGTTTTTCGCCGTTTTCGCCCCCGCCGGGCTCGGAGTGCGGGAAGGCCTGCTGATGGAGCTGCTCGCACGGTACCTGGGCTCGCGAGAGGCCGTGCTGGTGGCCGTCTTGTGGCGCGGCGTGACGCTGGCGGGTGAAATTCTTGCTGCCGGCGCGCTATACTATGGAATCGCGGGAACCAGCGCAGCCGCAGAAACAAGGACAGGGCGCGACGAAGAATCCCCTGCGCAGGCGATCTGAGGTGCGCGCCCGCCTGCGGCTGACCGGCGACAAAATCCATTGGATCACATGCTGTCGATCATCATTCCCGTGCTCAACGAAGAGGCCAGCCTGCGGGAGCTGCACGCCGAAATCGACGCGGCCTGCGCCGCTCGCGGAATCGAATTCGAAATCATTTTTGTCGACGACGGCTCTTCCGACGGAAGCTGGAACGCCATTCATGACCTCGCAAACCGCGACAACCGCGTCAGGGGAATTCGTTTCCGCAGGAACTTCGGAAAGGCGGCGGCGCTCTCGGCAGGGATGCAAATCGCTCGCGGCAAGGTCTTGTGCATGCTCGACGCCGACCTGCAGGACGACCCCCGCGAGATCCCCAAGTTCCTCGACAAGCTGAACGAGGGCTGCGACGTCGTCAACGGCTGGAAACGCCGTCGGAATGACCCCTGGCACAAGGTATTTCCCAGCCGGGTGTTCAATCGCATGGTGAGCTGGCTGACGGGGCTCTCGCTGCACGACCACAATTGCGGGCTCAAATGTTTTCGCCGCGAAGTGGCGGAAGAAATCCGATTGTACGGCGAATTGCACCGGTTCATCCCGGTGCTGGCGCACGCGCGCGGGTTCAAGGTCGTCGAGCTGGAAGTGAATCATCGACCGCGGAAGTTCGGGCACACAAAATACGGCGTCCGCCGGTTCCTGCGCGGATTTCTCGATCTGCTGACCGTCAAATTCCTGATCGGCTTTGGGCAACGGCCACAGCACGTTCTGGGCGCGATGGGCCTCGTATTCTTTGCGCTGGGCGGCTGCGGCCTGGCCTACCTGGCGGTCTTGTGGTTCTTCGAATCCATCGGGTTGCGTCCCCTGCTGGCGTATTCGATAGCCGCCCTGCTCCTGGGCGGGCAACTCCTCTCGCTGGGGTTCCTCGCCGAGCTGATCGTCGCCAAGACCGGACACGATCCGGATCACTACAGCATCGCCGAGCGGACCGATCTGGTACAATCAGATTGAATCTCGCGGCGGGTGGTCCTGTGTGCAGGAGACGAACGATGCCCGACAAATCCGAACACGCCGATGATGCGGTGATGAACCTGGGTGCCGTGCAAGGGGATTTCGGACGTATGCCGATGATCGGTCCCTGCTCGGACCGCGAATTGTTCCTCGATATGCCGGCCGCCGGCTGGGGCGGAACACCCGTTGCAATCGAGCCTGAGCCAATCGAACGCGAATTCCTGTTGCACGATTCCCGGCCGTAGGTCCTGTCTGCCGGACATCTACGTGTGCGTCACTTCGCAGCCGACGAACAGAACGTCGTCGACAAATGTCCTGTCGCCGAGAGGCACGACCGCCCGCATCTGGTCCGCCAGCGGCTGCTGGCACGTCTCTTCGAGCCGCTTCGCCAGAACGGGGACGGTAACGACGGATTCGCCGTCGCCGGCCATCACTTCGCTCACGCCGTCGGTGAAAAAATACACGCGGTCGCCGGGCTTCAGTTGGACCAGGTGTTCGGCGTAATGCTCGGCGGCCGCGACGCCCAGCGGCAGGCCGCCGGCCGTTTCACCCAGATTGCGGATTTGACCTTCCCGCAGGATCAGCGGGGGATGCTCGCCGGCGGCGGCATACACCAGCGTGTGCGTGCGCGGAAACCACGACGCCACCGCCGCCGAAACGTACAGGTCGTTCATCCCCAGCAGCGTCAGCTCTGAGTTGATCCACTGCAGGCAGCGCCCCGGCTCAGCCGTCAGCGTGACCCACCGCTGCAGCTCGGCACGGAGCAACATGCTGTTCATCGCCGCCTTGACGCCATGCGTCATCGGATCGAACACCGACATGATCCAGCGGTTGTCGAGTTCGAAGCTCTCGAAGCAATCGCCCCCCAGAATTCCACTGGGATGATAGAGCACGTCGACGATCATTCCGGGCAGGCACATCCGCCGCGAGGGAGTCAGCCGCTGGTGGATGAGCGTGGCGAGGTATCGCTCTTCAGCGCGCGGGTCCGCCAGCGCAGGACCACCCGGCGGCGCATCGGGCAGGTCGAGCGTGGCCTGCACGCGGTCTTTGTCTTCGACAACCAGTTCGAAGCGCCCCACGACAATCGTATCACCGGGGCTGATCTTCTCTTTCGCGATCTTCAGGCCATTCACGTACGTGCCGTTCGTGCTGCCGCAGTCCTGAACGTAGCACGCGTCGTTTTCACACCAGAAACAGCAATGCTGCCGAGAGACCGAGGCGTGGTCGAGCCGGATTTCGGCGGTTTCGGAGCGGCCCAGAACCTTCCGCTGCTCGACAATGTCTTCGGACCAGGTGTCGCCCGAGATATCGGCCAGAGTGAGCATGCAGGTCATAAACTGCATTATTCCCAGACCAGCAGGGCTTTCCAACGACAAACCCAAACTTTTCGCGGACGATCGAAATATCGGAAAATTGGATGAAACCGATTTTTTTGTTTGCAATTCAGATTCGGGTTGTGTAGGTTGTGAGTCATCTTGTGGGTTTTACGCCCAATCTGTTCTTTCAAAATTCATTGCGTGTGGGTTTCAGGCCCTCTATGATGGAATGTCTGCCGCCGGCAGCATCTCCGCCGCCTGTTGGCACTCAGTCGAGTACTTCGCGATGTCGGGCTCTCATCCAGCGCTGTTTCTTTCCGGTGAATTCAAACGCGTCGTCGACGACCGTTTTCGAATCACCCTTCCGCCCGAGCTGGCTGAACCGATCACCGACGATCAGGGAGACGTGATTCTCGCCAAAGAACGAGCCGGCTGCTTGAGCCTGTGGCGCGCTGCCGACTGGCAGCAGCGTCTGGACGATGGCGTCAACCTGATCCGCCAGAAAATCCAGGCCGGGCGGATGGAACAGAAGTGGCAGGACGTGCAGCGGCTCGGGCGTCTCCTGTCGACCCGATCGCGGACCGTACGCCTCGCCAATCGTTCGCGACTGGTGATTCCCGAGGGATTTCGCGAGTTTCTGGAAGTCCCCGGCGAGAGTGACGTGATGCTGGTCGGAGCGGCGATTTGCGTGGAAATCTGGAACCAACAGGCGTGGCTTGAATTGCTGCGCCAGGAAATGCCCGCGTTCGGCGCGCTGTTCAAAGACCTGTCGGATTGAACGCTCAGCGAATGCCTTCGGCAACCTGGCGCCACACTTGAGAGGCAAGCACCACGCATGCCCGGCTTCGAGGAATGAGCGATGGCTCACTCGGTAACGGAATCCAGGCGACATCAAGCGTTCACTTACCAGGGACGGCTTGTTGGCATGGATGCCGCTTATTTCTCGGCCGGGCATGCGTTTTCTTTGGACGGTTCCGATTAAAGCGCTCGTTCCGGTTACGTGAACGGCCAAATCCGTCCCCGCGCTGAATCCCCCCGAACAGGTTTTCGCCGGCTTTCCCCGTGACGATAACAAGAGGGATAAACTCTGCAGGGGAACCAAGTTCCTGATTGACACCGGTTTTTTGCCGGCTTTATAATTCTGGTAGGTTCCGGTCCTGCTCATTTCGTCGGCAGTCGTGTCTCTCGCTCTCGTCGGCGTTCGCGGTCCGCCTCTCGACCAAGTCAAACTGGGAAAGCCACATAGATGATGACGAAGGCCAGCAAAGCACTGACGATCGTCGTGACGGTCTTCAGCATCCTCTACATGGGGATCGCCTTCATGATGTGGACCGTGCGCGCCGACTGGCGCGAAAAAGCAACGAAGGAATTTCCGAAGTCGAGGATCAGCGAGCAGCAGACGCAGATTCAGGATCTCGACAAAGAGATTGCGGCCGTTGATGCTCAGCACGCCGCGGCGAAGAAGGGCATCGCGGCCGACAAGGTCGCCTTCACAGCTCCGCAGATCGGTCGCCAGGCGCAACTCGAAACCGAGCTGGCGGCCCTGATCGCCGAAGCCAGCGTC
>JACQFH010000072.1 GCA_016200145.1 Planctomycetia bacterium
CCGGGCGCTCCAGGGCACTGGCGATCGAAAACCGGCCGTTTCCACAACCCAGGTCGAGCACCAGCGGCGCCGTTCGTCCGAACAGTGTCGCGAAATCGAGAATCCCTTCTGGAATTTTCTTGAGCGCCGTCTTGGCCCATTGGGCGGGATCGAGAATTTCGCCCGGAATGGGAACGCCGAATTCCTTTTCGATCTTCGAAGAATCTGGTTGCGGAGGAGAGGGCATGTTGGAGGCAATTACATCGATGGCAGGTCCCGCCCGGCCGCAGGTCCCGTCTGCCTGAGCCCGGCAGGCGGGACCTACGGCTTGCCTTCGGGCTTGCCGATCTGTTCGCGGAGGTAGGCTTCGAGGAATGGTTTCAGATCACCGTCGAGCACGCGGCCCGGGTTGTTCGAGACGTGCAGCGTGCGGTGGTCTTTGACGCGCTGCGTGGGGTTGAGCTCGTACGTGCGAATCGTTCCGCCGCCGAAGCCGATCTTGGTTTTCTCGCCGCGCTTGGCGGCCAGCTCGGCGTCGCGCTTTTCCTGTTCGGACTGATACAGCTTGGCGATCAGCATCTTGCGGGCGATGGCGCGGTTCTTGTGCTGGCTGCGCTCGTTCTGGCACTGAATGACGGTGTTGGTGGGCAGGTGCGTGAGGCGGATGGCCGAGCTGGTCTTGTTGACCTTCTGCCCGCCCGCCCCCGACGCGCGAAACACGTCTTCGCGCACTTCCTTGTCCCAGTCGATTTCGATTTTGACGTCGTCGTTGAGCTCGGGAACGAGGTCGATGGCGGCGAACGACGTCTGGCGTCGCCCGGCGGCGTCGAAGGGACTGATGCGGATCAGCCGGTGCACGCCGACTTCCCCTTTCAGGTGCCCATAGGCATAGTCGCCGCGAATGGCCAGGGCCGCGCTGCGGATGCCCGCTTCTTCCGCCTCGGACAGATCGAGCATCTCGGTCTGGTAGCCGTTGTCTTCGGCCCAGCGCTGGTACATGCGCAGTAGCATCGAAGCCCAGTCGGAGGCGTCGGTCCCCCCTTCACCGGCCTGGACGCTCAGGTAAGCGCCGCAGGAGTCTTCGGGCTTCGAGAGCATGGCCTGCAACTCGACAGCATCGAGCTGCAACGCGGTTTTTTCCACGGCGGCCGTCAGCTCGCGCACCGTGTCGCCGGTTTTGTCTTCGGCGGCGAATTCCAGCAGCACGCCAAGATCGTCGGCGGCAGTCTGCAGGTTTTCCAGGGGTTTGATTTCGCGCGTTACCCGGCGCAATTCGTCGACAAGCTCCTGCGCCTTGGGAGGGTTGTCCCAGAAACCGGAGGCCGCCATCTGATCGTTGATCGCCGTTGCGCGCTGCTGCTTGCCGGCGAGGTCAAAGAGAGTCCTGCAGGTGCTTGATCCGGGCAATGAGGTCGACGGACTTTTCCCGTAACTCGTGATCCATCTCTTGCTCCAAAATGATCCTCCCCCCCTAAGGAAGGAGGAGCAGGGGGGGCGCGTTCCCGGAAATCGGACTCAATCAAAACCAACGAGGCGAATTATAGGCAGGCCGTGCCCGCTTGGCTACGCCCACCTCGTTTAACCGCAATACCGTTCGGCGAAGGGATTTTGAGGATCGCAACTTACCCAGATTGAATCTCCAGCTTGCCAGCCTTTTCCGGCTTACGGGCAGACTCCTGAACATCTGCTCTTCGCCGAACGGTATTGCGGTTAAACGATTTTCGGCTCAGCCAGTGAACAGCCCGATCCCTGAATACTCGAATCCCAGCGCCTTCATCTTCGCCGGGTCGTACAGGTTGCGGCCGTCGAAGATCACCGGAGTGTGCATCTGGCGGCGCATCTGCTCGAAGTTGGCGTTGCGGAACTCGTTCCATTCGGTGACGATCGCCAGCGCCTCGGCCCCGTCGAGCACGTCGTACTGCTGCTCCCAGTACGTCAGCCGATCGCCATAGATTTTCCGCACGTTGGGGAGCGCCACCGGATCGTGGACGCGGACGACGGCCCCCGCCGCCAGCAATGCGTCGATCAGAACGAGCGCGGGCGCCTCGCGGATGTCGTCGGTGCGGGGCTTGAAAGACAGTCCCCAGATGGCGATCTTGCGCCCCTTCAGCCGGTCACCGAAATGCCGGCGGACCTTGTCGAACAGCACGTGCTTCTGCGAGTTGTTGACTTCGTCCACAGACTTGAGGATTCGCGTGTCGAGCCCGGTCTTGGCCGCCGCGTCGACCAGTGCCCGCACGTCTTTCGGAAAGCACGAACCGCCGTACCCGACGCCGGGAAACAGAAACGCAAACCCGATCCGCTGGTCGTGGCCGATCCCGCGGCGGACGTCGTTGATGTCGGCTTTGAGCCGCTCGCACAGGTTGGCCATTTCGTTGATGAAGCTGATCTTCGTCGCCAAGAGGCAGTTGGCGACGTACTTTGTCATCTCGGCGCTCTCCAGCCCCATCACCAGGAAGGGATGCTCGGTCCGCAGGAAGGGTTTGTACAGTTCGTGCAGCACCTCGCCGACTTCGGGCCGCGTGACCCCCACGACCACGCGATCGGGCTTGGCGAAATCGTCGATCGCGCAACCTTCCTTGAGAAATTCTGGATTCGAAGCCACGTCGACTTCCCGGCCAGTGAGCTCGCGGAGCCGGTTCGCGACGGCCCGATTCGTCCCCACCGGCACCGTGCTTTTGATGACGACGACCACGTCGCGGGGGAGCAGCGGGGCCAGCGTGTCGACCACTTTCCACAGGCCGTCGAGATTGGCCGAGCCGTCGTCGCGCTGCGGCGTGCCGACCGCGATGAAGACGCACCGGGCCTTGGGGACCGCCTCGGCGGCCTGTGTCGTGAATTTGAGCCGGCCGGACTTGGCGTTGTAGAGGACGAGCTCAGAGAGGCCCGGTTCGTAGATGGGAATGTCGCCGTGGCGGAGGCATTCGATCTTGGCCTGGTCGATGTCGACGCAGGTGACGTCGTTGCCGCTTTCGGCCAGGCACGTGCCGGTCACCAGCCCGACATACCCCGTGCCGATCATCGTGATATTCATCTGTGGAAACTCCCGTAGCGTGAGCGAAAAGCGACTCCCTGCGGCTGCGCGCGGCATTCACTTTAGAAACGGCCGCCAAAGCTGTCGAGGTCAGCTCGCCCGGCCTGAAGGGCCCCGCCCAATCTCACGCCGTCGCGGCTTTGTCGGATTGGTGTAACTGGATATGATCGCACTGTCGGCCAAATCTCCTCACTGTTGGCAGGTGCTGAAATCCAAGAGCCCGAATCAGAAATCTTGAATCCGCTGTCGATCCATGACGAATGGATGCGGCTGGCGCTGCTGGAGGCGCGGCAGGCGTTTGACGAGGGGGAGGTTCCCGTCGGCGCAGTCATCGTGCACGAGCAGCGGGTGATTGCTTCGGCGCATAACCAGCGCGAAGCGCTGAACGACCCCACCGCCCATGCGGAAATGGTGGCCATCACGCAGGCGGCCGAGGCGCTGGGGGCCTGGCGGCTGCTCGACTGCACATTGTACGTGACACTCGAACCATGCCCGATGTGCGCGGGCGCCGCCGTTCAGGCGCGGCTGCCCTGTGTCATCTACGGCACCACCGATCCCAAGGCGGGAGCCTGCCACACGCTGTATCAGATTACCGAGGATCCGCGACTCAATCACCGGGCCAGCGTGCTGGGAGGCGTGCTGGCGGACGAATGCCGCGCGATCCTGCAGGAGTTTTTCGCCCGGCAGCGGGCGCTCGGCAAGAAATGAATCAGTGCCGTCGAGATCCGGCGGTGTGTTTTCCCTGTGCGGCCTTAATGTTGCATTCGCGCAAACGCAGGTTCCCGGATTCGCCGGCGACGGAATAGTATTTCACGTCGTTTTGACCTGGCTGCAAATCGCTTTCGGAGATCAATGCCGACCAGTGGTCGCGAGCGCCGTCGAGCCGATAGGTGCGCGTGACGGCCCGAATGACGCCGTTCACCGCCACGGCGATGTGCACGGGGTGGTTATGGTCGAACGGCGACACGACCCACCCTTCGAAGTAACAGGGAACGAGGTCGTTGCGCTCCCCGGTGTAATTCGAATCGGAACGCATCAGCTCGATCTCGACCGGCTGGCCCGAATCGGCGGGCAGGTCGCGCGGGGCCCGCCCGACCAGCTCGAGATGCGGGCCGATCCGATAGATTGCCTGCGGGTCGCCGGGAGGCCCCAGCCGGGCCTGCAACTCGGCTGCCGCCGTGCTGCGGGCCGCTACGTCGACGGGGGCCGCCTCGCGAACCATCGTTTGAGGAAATATCGTTTTCGCAGCGCGCTCGGGGGACGACTTGTCGAATACCGAGCGTCCGTCGACGGGCATCGAGAGGTCGATGTTCAGGACGTCGACAATCGTCGGCACGATGTCGATCGATTCGACGTTTCGCTCGCTCACCGCTCCCGCCTTCTGGCCGGGTGATTTGATGAACAGCGGCACCGACATGATGTCCGCGATGTTTCCCTGCGACACACTTCGCCGTCCGTCGTTGATCTTGAAGGAAATTCCGTGATCAGCCGTGACGATCAGCAGACAGCGGTCGAACAGGCCGGTCTCGCGCAGGCGCGCCAGCAGCCGGCCGACGAGCGCATCGGTGAACTGGAGCTGCAGCAGGTGCCGCTGCTGGCTCTGGGAGATGTACAGCTCGTCGGTTCCCCACAGATCGAGTTCGCCGCTGTAGGTGTCGAAATCGAGAAGCTCGTACTGGGCCGACTCGGCGAGATAGCGGCGGCCCGAGGGCAGATAGTTCCAGGGAACGTGCGGCAGGAGGATATGGCAGAAAAAGAGCGCCGGCTGCGGGGAGTCGTCGAGGCACTCCAGGAAGTGCTCGAACTGACCGAGTCGATCGTCTCCCCAGCGGTAACGAAACACTCCGCGACGCGCCTCGCGATCGAACTGGCTCCCTCGCCCAAGGCCGAACCACAAGGGCGGAATGATCGGAAGGCTTTTTTGCAACTGCACCGGGGCCAGGTGCTGCAGGTAGACGCGAGACAGGGTGGGAGCGACGGCAGCCACCTGCGCCGCCGCCGACTGAGGGGCATTTTCCGCCAGCTCAATCCGGTGCGAGGCCAAACGCGAAATCGGTTCAAAGACTGCCAGCTCATACTCTCCGCTTGTCTCCAGAATGCTGAACAGGTTCTGCGGCAACTCCCGAGGGCGCGGCGCGAAGTTGTATTTCGGATACTGCCCGCTCAGGATGACCGGCAGGGCCTCCGAGGTCACGGGGACGACGGTCGTCGCGTTGCGAAACCAGGTCGAGCCTCGGGCCAGCTCGGCAAAGTTGGGAAATCGGACGGCGTCGATTTCGCGGTTCCCGTCGACCAGTTCCATGCCGCACAGCTCATCGAGCACGAGCATCACGACCGGCACCGGCGGGCCGCGGGAGACGGCGATCCGTCTCGATTCGCGCAGCGCCGCCGGCGTCTGCGAGTTCCAGGCATACCACGCAGGAAATGCGACAATGCCCACCGCGGCAACGGTGACGATCGACCGGACCTGGCGAACCGAAAAATAGGCCGCCGTAGCGAGGGCCGCCGCCGTCAGGGATCCGCCGATCACGCCCCAGGCCGGCATCATGCCTTCCGGCAATCGCTTGAAGACCGGTAACATCACAATCGCCAGCAGCACGAACACGACAATCACCTGGACAGCATCTCGCGCACTTGGCGCGATCCTTCCCAGGCCCCAAGCCAGCAACGGTGGGATGAGGGGAATTCCCACCGACACGAGCGCCATCAAAAGCAGCACGCCAGACAGGCTGAAACCGGAATCTTCCAGGAAGGCGGGGCTCTCGCCGAGGCGGTCGTAGAGCGGCTGGGTGATCGCAAACGTCGCCAGCACAAACAGGTGAACGCATTCCAGAAACGTGATGCGCGGCGCGGCGGCAGCGCGTGGCGGCGCTTCCGCGCCGCGAACCTCTCGTCGCTTGAAGGGAAAAGCTGTCATGTGCGGGGACAGACGTAATACAGCGTTCTCGTACCGGATTCGAGCTCGAGTGAGCGCACGACGTCGAAGGTTTCGCCGAGCCAGCGATCGAACAGATGCCGCTCGTAGTCGGCGCATTTGTCGCGCCGGTTGCGCAGCAGCAGCTTGACCATCGGATCGGTGCGGTCGACGAATTCGATCACGAGCCGGGCACGCAGGCCCGCCAGCCATTCCAGCAGCTCGCGCATCGGAATTCCAGCGCCAATCACCAGGTGATGCACGAGCGCCAGGCACAGCACGAGGTCCGGACGGCCGCGATCGGCGATCGAGCGGCGTTCGGCGCCGCGCCACCCCAGGCTGGGAGAGGGATCGGCCAGATTGGCCACCAGCGGAAGGATCTTTCGCGCCAGTACGGTCTCCGCGTCGCCTTTGAGCCGCTGATACAGACGTTCGATCGTCGGATGATCGGCGTCCATAGCCACGACGTAGCGCGCGTGTTCGGCGACGATTCGCGAGTACTCTCCGATGTTGCAGCCCAGGTCCCACGCCAGGCCCACCGGAGCCTCGACAGCCGCCGCCCGCACGAATTCCGCTTTGCTGTGCGCCTCGGCTTCGGAATACGTGTTTTGCGCAGCGTAGCCGGTCCAGTCGGAATCCGGGTTCCACTTCAGCCGGCGGATGGTCTTTGCGAGGCCTGCGGCGTTGCTCTGAATGAGCGCTTTGTCGAACCCCGCACGAGGCAGCGCTTTCCGCAGGTTGGTGTCGCGAACGGTTGCGTTTCGTTCGAGGCGGGAATGCAGCAGCACGTGCGCCAAGACGCCGGGGCGAAAGGCGTCGCGCCACGACATCAGCCGCGCGCACTCGCCGGGGGCGATTCCGTCAAGCCGACCGCGCAACAGCGCGTGGTATCCGAAATTCCGGTACGCCTGCAGGAGCAACGGAAACAGCGCCGTCTGGCAGAACTGACGGTACCCGGCCCAGGGTTGCCCCGGAATCAGGCGCTCGAACGAAACCACGTCGATGAATGACGGGTGGGAACCAAACCACTGCACGTTGTAGATCGTTCCGTCCTTGAGCGTGAAGTTCTCGGCCAGCGCCGCCTGCAGGAGGTCGAGCTCGAGCAGCGCCGCATCCTGGAGCATCCCGAACGGCCATTCGTAGGGATAGGAGACGAACGGCACGCGTTCATGCCGGAGAACGCCGGCCCACTGCGCCGCCTCGGTGGAGTCGCCGCCGGATTGGAGCTGGAACTCGGCCCGTCCCTCGTCAGACACCGACGTCGGCACGATCGACCCCTGGGCCATCGCCTGCTGAACGAATCGAGTGGCCGCGACGGCCTCCCATTCGCCCAGGGCGCGGGC
>JACQFH010000073.1 GCA_016200145.1 Planctomycetia bacterium
CAGAGCCACGGGGCCAAGGAACATATCGGTAAAGCTCTCGACCGTCGCATAGGCCTTACCGGCGTTCCAGTTGATGACCATGTAGCTCGTCCAGTCGGTCGACAGCCATTTGGGAGGCGACTGCGCCGCAAGGTCGAATTGAAACAGGTTGCCGATCCCCTGCGGAGCGCGTTCCAGCAAGACCAGCGTGCGGCTGATCGTGTCGAAATCGCCCTGTCCCATGTCCACGGTGCCGCCGAATCCCTTGAATTTGTCGAAGCCCAGGATCGGCATCAGCCCTGGCGCCGCGGCCGCCGGCCCCAGCAGTTCGGGGTTGGCAGAGGCCACCGCCTGAAAGAGCCCGACCGGGTCGACGAACCAGGTGAACTGCGGACGGGCTTCGGAATCCTGGTCGCGGCACCGCTCGAGAATGTACTGAAACGATTCGTGCTCGGAAAAGGTGTGGTCGTGCTTGCCGTTCCAGCGCGTGAGCACGTCCTTTAACACCGACGCGTGGCTGGCGATGACGAGCACCGTGTCTTTGACGAAATACCCTCCCGCGTCGCGTGCCTCGTCGTTCCCCTCGCCGGCCTTGTGCTGGAACAGAATCAGCTTCGTGTCTTCGACTTCTTCTTCGTTTCGAGTCAGATCGGCGGCATCAAGGCCTTCGTGCGCCTTGTCGATCAGCTTGTGCAACGCTTCGGACTGGTCGCCGAAATCGAGCAGCATCGCGCCCCCGATGCCTCCCGAGGGAAGGATGACCCCCGCCACCGTGACTTCCCCCTGGGGAATCGCGAGGAGCTCGGCCAGACCCAGCCCGATGCGCTCGCGCACTTCCTGCGAGCTCTGCTCGAATTGCTTCAGGAAGTCGCCGCGCAGTTCGGCCAGCGAATCGTCTGACAGCATCTGGCCGAACAGCGTCTTCGGCCACTGGGTTTTGAACTCGTTGACGTTCTTCAGCGACATGTAGGCGACGACGTTTTTGGGGAGCCGCTTGTCGCCGGGGATGGCTTCTTCGGCAATCGCGCCCCGCGCCGCGACCAGGAACAGCACGGCGGCCGCCAGCAACGACTTCCAGTTCCGATTCCGCGTCTTCATGTCACTGCTGCCTTTCGTTGAAATATGCCGATTCCGCCGCCTGGCGGCCTTCCAGCGACCCTGCCATATACCCGCGGCCGACGGTGAGGGTGTCAAAATACCGGGCGAAACACGAAGCGGCGCGACCGATTCACGCGGCACATGCCCTGCGGCGTTCTGCTGATTGTATGCGGCCGAATCGGGCCGCGATACAGCCGTTTGGCAAACGCCGCTCATTTTTGCGCCGGCGCGGGAACCACCGAAAAATTCTTGCGGCGCGGGGCTTCGAGATACCGGAACCCGCTGTTGGGATTGTTCTTATCGAATGCAAACGCGTCGCGGTTATCGAGAAAATGCTTGACGTAAGCGACGGGAATGGCGAACCCCAGCCCTTCGCTGAACATGAGCTTCATATTGGTCACGCCCACGACCTCGCCGCGCAGGTTGAACAGCGGACCGCCGCTGTTGCCGGGATTGATTTCGGCCGTCGTCTGGATGAACGTGATGCCGCTCATGTTCCGGTTGCGGGTGCTGATGATCCCCTGCGAGACCGAGCGTTCGAGCCCCAGCGGGTTTCCGATGGCGAACACCTCGTCGCCCTCGCGCTGGTCGTTTTCCCGCGCGAGAAAGACCGGCTGGAAGCGGATGTCTTTCTGCACCGGGATCTGCAGGAGCGCCAGATCGAAAAACGGATTGAGCGCCACGATGGCGACTTCGTCGATCCGCCGGCGGACAAATTCGCCGGCGGCATTCTTATGAAAGATGGTGACGGCGATCCGCGTCTCCTGCTCGACGACGTGGTAGTTGGTCACGCAGTGCCCGCGCTCGTCGAGAATGAACCCCGACCCCAGGCCGCTGGGCGTCTGCACCAGCACCACCCCTTCGCCGAACTTGAACGCCAGCTCTTTGATCGTTCGCACGGGCAGCTCGGCCGTGCTGTAGATTTCGTGCTTTTCGGATTTCGCATCCCCTTCCGGCTTCGTCGCTTCTCCTTTGGCCTGCCGCGACTTGATCTGCGACGTCGGAATGCGAATGATGTCCACCCCCAGGTCGAGCACCAGCTCGCCCCCGGTCTCCTTCAGGACGTCTCCCTCGAGTTTCTGGCCCGTCTTGAGCTCGATGACGTCGGCCCCGAGGCCGGCCCCGGCGGAGATCGAAAGCAAAGTCGAGACGATCGCAAGGCGTGTGATTTTCAAGAGCACTGGCGTGGCCCTTCGGATCAATTGTTTTTGAACTGCTCGTGACACTTGTTGCAGGCTTTCTGGCAACTGTCGAGGGCGGCGGTGTAGGCTTTAAAATCCCCGTCTTTGACGGCCGCCACGACGCTGCGCCCCGCCTGGCTAACCGTGCCGGCGTAGCCCTGGTACTCTTCCAGATCGTGGTCGCCATAGTCGGGGGTGGTGATCACTTTGCCGAGGAGCGCCAGAAGACTGCCCTCCTGCGTCAGCTTCGCCCCCTCTTTCTTGAACGCCGCCTCGCTGTTGACTTCCGTCTTCATCCAGACGGTGGTGCGTTCCATCCGCTTCATCAGGTAAAAGCGGTTGGCCACTTCGCTGAAGTTGATTTTTTCGGGCGTGTCCTCGACGTCGGGTGGTTTGCTCCCGCCCAGCAGGCCGTCGAGCTTGTCGTATTCTTTTTTCGCCTTGTCGTAGAACTTCTGCCCGTTGGCGGTACTCTCGGCGGCGATTTTCGATGCCGCGTCGCGAATGAACTTGGCGTTGGCCTTCCAGCTCGGCGATTCAGGCACGTCGGCAGCGATCGCGGCCAGCACGGCCATGATCGTGGCTTCGACTCGCATTTCCTTATACGTGCTGTTGTAGCGCCCCACGTCGGCCATTTGCGCCGTCAGCTTGTTCTTGATCGCCTTGCTTTCGTCGGCCAGCGCTTCGCCGCTGATGAGCGCCGCCCAGTCGGACGAACTGCCCGCCTTGGCATCGGGAGCAGCCGCCTTGACCGTATTGGCGGCAACTTCGGTTGGCGCCGGCTTTGTGCCGGCGTCATCGGCCGATCCAGCGTCTGCAGCCGGCGTTGCCGCCGCACCGACTTCTCGGGCGACTGCGGACGGGTCCTTCAGCCAGACTTCCGGCCAGACGTCCTTGGGAATCTCGCCGATGTGGGCGAGCTGATCGCCTTTGGCTTTCTTCTTATTGTTCCCTTTAACCGACTTGCGCTGCTTCGGCGCTTCGTCCTCGGGTTCGGCGGGAGTCGCATCCTCGTCGGAATCACCGTCGGCAGTCTGGTCAACAACCTTGCCCGACGATTTCCCGCCGCAGCCGGAAATCCCGAACGCGGTGCATGCGATTCCGATCGCCATGCCGGCCGAGAAGACGATGGCAGACCGAAAGGCTGGAATTCGCATCTTCATCCCCCCGCAAGCCCCCGAAAATGTGTTGATTTGGCCTCCTGCGCATTATGGGAAACCACGAAGGTCGATGCAATAGCCGTTGCTAATCGAGCGTAATCGTCACGCTGCCGTTGCCGGTGTGAATCGTCGACGACGGCCCCTTGTCGCTCAAAACGATTTTCTTCAACGATCGCTCGCCGGTCACCGAGCGCGCCTTGCGCGAACCGTTGACTGTGACGGCGCCCACGTCAGTCGTCGCTTCGATGCTGCCGGCAGCGCTGGCGGGAAGATGGACGGTGACGGCCCCGATATCGGTCTTGAGATGGAACGCGACGGCGCTATCCGAGGCGGGAGCATAAATGACGGCGCCATTCCCCGACTCGGCCTCCACAGGTCCGGAAACTTGTTCGAGCTTCACTTGCCCGATCGCCGTCCTGGCCTGCACTTTTCCCTTCGCCTGGACGACGGTCATGGCGCCGTTCCCGCTTCTGGCCGTGACTGCGGGGGCGTTCTTGACCGTCACCGAGCCAATGTCGGTGCTGGCCTCGACGTCGCCGCCTGCCGCGGCAATGTCGATTGCGCCATTGCCGCTCCGGGCGGTCACCTTACCGGTAATCTCGTGACCGGTGACCGACCCGATGTCGGTCTTGAGCTCGGCATCCCCGGCGGACTTGGTGAGCCTGATCGCTCCGTTCCCAGAATGGGCAATCACTTTTCCGTCCTGGTCCGAAATGGTGACCGCACCGATATCGGTCTTCACGTCGGCAACGCCGGCCAGACTTTTGAGCGTGATCGAACCGTTGCCCGACCGGATTTTCGCGCCCTGCGCCTCGGGCACACGGACCTTGAACGAGCATGATCCGCGAACTCCCGGCTTCGACGGGGGATATTCGCAGGTAATTTTCAGCACTTTGTCGTCGCGGCGTTCGAGTTTGACTTTGATTTCCTTGAGATGCTCGCGGGCCTCGTCTTCCGTCTCGGCGAAGGCTTTCACGGTCGCCACCACCTGGACTTCGTTGATGGCTTTGTCGGCCGTCACCTCGACTGAACCGAGGTCGGTCTGCACATCGAGCCCCGAACCTGTGACGTGCGGCTCAGTGAGGGTGCGCTCTTCCTCGGCACTCTTCGAATTGGCGCCGCCGACCGTAATACTGCCGCCGGGGCCCGCCTTGAATTCCACCCCGCACCCGGCAAGCAACGCCCCCAAGGCGACAATCGCAATGGCAATGAAGATTCGATTCCGGCGCATAGCGATCCCCCAACAGGTTTCAGGCCCCATTTTCCATTCTACTCTTGAGGAACTTCCCGTTACGGGTTGATGGGCACGACGAGGTATCCGAGTTGGTGAGCTTTGGTCTGGAGTGATCTGATTTGTCGGTAACGGAATTGCTGCTCGTACCACTGAACACCTTTGTCCA
>JACQFH010000300.1 GCA_016200145.1 Planctomycetia bacterium
CGCTGTTTGATCACCACCTCCTCCAGACCCGCCGGCAGTTCTTCGGGCATTCGGGACTGCGGCTGGGCGGGGTCGCCCTGGCATCGCTGCTGGGGTCGACGGGGGCACGCGCGGCGGAGTCCGCCGGCCGGTCGATGAACCCGGCGCTCCCCGGGTTTCCGCACTTCGCCCCCAAAGCCAAGGCGCTGATCTACCTGCACATGAACGGCGGGCCGTCGCAGATCGACCTGCTCGACTACAAGCCTGTCCTCAACGACTACTTCGACAAAGACCTCCCCGATACGATACGCAAGGGGCAGCGGATCACCACCATGACCAGCGGCCAGGCCCGGTTGCCGGTCGCCCCGTCGAAGTTCAATTTTGCCCAGCATGGCAACTGCGGCACGTGGGTCAGCGAACTGTTACCTCATACGGCGAAGCACATCGACAACATCGCGGTCATTCGCAGCGTTCACACCAATGCCATCAATCACGACCCGGCGTGTACGTTTGTGATGACGGGCAGCGAAGTCCCCGGCAAGGCGAGCCTCGGCTCGTGGCTGGCGTACGGCCTGGGGAGTGAGACCAACGACCTGCCGGCCTTCGTCGTGCTGACGCCGATCTGGTCGTCGGGGGCCGCCGCCCAGGCACTGTTCACCCGCATGTGGAGCAGCGGGTTTCTGCCTTCGAGCTATAACGGCGTCGCGCTGCGAAGCATTGGCGATCCGGTGCTGTATGTGCAGAACCCGCCGGGGGTCGAGCCCCGCGACCGCCGCGTGATGCTCGACGCCCTCGCGCGGCTCAACCAGCGCGAGTTCGACGAGCTGGGCGATCCCGAAATTCAGACCCGCATCGCGCAGTACGAAATGGCCTTCCGCATGCAGGCCAGCGTCCCCAACCTGATCGACCTGTCGACTGAAACGAAAGCCACGCTCGACGCCTACGGGCCCGAAGTCCAAAAGCCCGGGACATTCGCCGCCAGCGCGCTGCTCGCTCGGCGGATGGTCGAGCGCGGCGTTCGGGCGGTTCAAATCCTGCACCGCGGCTGGGACCAGCACGGCAACCTGCCGCGCGACATCAAGTCGCAATGCTACGACGTCGACCAGCCGATCGGCGCGCTGCTGGCCGACCTCAAGCAGCGGGGCCTGCTCGACAGCACGCTGGTGGTGTGGGGGGGCGAATTCGGCCGCACCGTGTACTCGCAGGGCAAACTGACGAAAGAAGATTACGGTCGCGACCATCACCCGCGCAACTTCTGCATGTGGCTCGCGGGGGGCGGAATCAAAGGCGGCGTTGTGTTCGGCGAGACCGACGACTTCAGCTACAACGTCGTGAAAGACCCGTGCCACATCAACGACCTGAACGCAACGATCCTGCACTGCCTGGGGATCGACCACGAACGCTTCAGCTACAAATTCCAGGGCCTCGACCAGCGCCTCACCGGCGTCGAACCCCAGCACCCGATCAAAGAGATCCTGATGTAGGTCAGGCTTTCCAGCCTGAACAGCGATGCGCCGTCGTCGGCCCCAGCGCCCTCCGGCCCATCGAGATTGCGGGATTAGATCATTTCGCAAACCCGGCCGCGTGCACAGGCGCTGCCATTCCTCCGCCCATGCCCCCCATCATGCCGCCGGCCGAGAAGCTGATGGCGTCCTTCGTTTCATGCCGCGAGACGACGAGCCCGCCTTCCGTCTTACGGTTTTCGCCGGGCTGGTCATGCAGAATCTTTGCCAGGAATTCCTGCGCATCGGTCTGGGCGACGATTGTCTTCGACTCTTCGTCGTCGGCATCTTCCGACTGTAACGCGTCGAGCGCAAAACTCTTCAAGAGTTGCGGCCAGAGCTTGCGGAACAGGGGGGTCGATTCGAATACGTCCACCGTTTCGATTTTTCCATTGATGGCCACGACGATGCCCACCACCTGTTCGTGGTCTGACACGGGGCGAGTCAAAGCGTCGATGTACGGCCGGAGCTTTTTGACGACATCCGGATCGACGTAATTCGCCGTGAACGCGCCCGAGGCCCACTTGGCACCGGAAGCGCTGTTGGCCGTTGCGACCTCTTCCCAGACCTTGCCCTGCCCTTCAGCCGCCTGCACTGCCAGGCTGCTCGATTTGCTTAACGTCCCCGCCTTGGCCACGAACTTTCCGCGATTGGCTGCGGCTGCCTCGCTTTCGTCGTCATCGCGATCGTCGTCCAGCCCGCCAAGTATGCTTCCATAAGCGGCGATGTCGCGGCCACCCCAGCGGCCATGTTCCACGCAATACACGTCGATCGCCACTGGCTCGCCCGTCGCGGCGATGACCGTTTCTTCGCCGATCGTGCGGTCCTGGCTTCCCCCCACGATGATTTCGCCCGGCATCAGATACAGTGGCTTGTCGCCACGATTGATGACACTTAGCCGATTGACGTCATTGCCGGCGACTAACAGAGCTGCGATTTCGACATCATCGTCAGCCGCCTCGTCGCCTTCACCAACCTTGTCAGATTCCGGCCGGCTTTCCGCAGTCTGCGCTGCGACCTGCGCCGCTCGGCCTGCCGCCCCGTGGGCTCCCATTTCCACGATCTCCACGGTCTTGGCCTTCAAGCCTTCTTCCAGGGTCATGAACCGATCTTCCGTCCGCGGCGTCTTCGAAAGAACGGGAAAGATGGTCAGGTTCCCATGCTGGATGGGCGCGGCAACGACGTAATCCCCGGATCCGCCGCCCGTTGATGAATCCTGCCCGGCTGTCGACGTTCCCTTGTCGTCGGTGGACCGAGTTTGCGAAACGGGTGCCGAACGGCTGCAGGCAGACAGCGCAACGCAGGCCAAAGCGACGAGAAACTGAAAACGGGACATGGCAGCACTCCTTCCGGACCGAGATGAGGTGAGAATCGACGCCCGGCGTCGAGGAAATGCAAGACCTTGAAGAACGGACGTGTCGTCTCCCGTGAAAGTTTCCGAAATCCGGCTGGAATTCCTGGCCAGCCGCGCGAGCGTCAAGACTTGCACGGCCGTTGATCGCTGAATGCCGATTGCCGCCCGGATGTTCGGCAAACGCAGAAACGAATTCCGACCCGTCGATTCAACAGCCGTCGCGACAATTCCTCCGTCGCTGTCGGAAATGTAATCCGGCCGGCGACCGTTTGTGCCAAGCCAGGCTTATCGCATCCGCAGATCGGGTGGGCCGGGCGGACATTAACCGGGGACGATGGTCGTCAATCCCGGCACAGCTTCAAAATGACGCGTGTTGAACGTCGCGACAGAATAATCGAGTTCCAACGCGGTCGCCGCGACTAACAGGTCGTAATAACCAATCATGCTGCCGGTCGCTTGAAGTCTGGCCCACAATTTGGCATGCAGATACGCTGTGCGACCCGTGTATGGAATTATCGGCAGGACCGAGAGAACCGATTGCAGATAGCGCTTCCGTCTGGAACGATGCCCAACCGTTGCGCGCTCGACGCCGTGCCAAAGTTCAGCCACAGTGATGGCTGCAACCGCGAAAACTTCGTCCGCCTGATTTGCCGACCAGGTTCGAAAATCGAAGCTGCCCGTCTCACCGCGAATGATCACATCCGCATCGACAATTATTCCCATGCGTCGCGGGGAGGCTTGAGCCGTTTCCGTGCACCCTTCAAATCGCGCTGCCAGGCGCGAGCTTCGGCTGGAGAAAGCTCAACGTCGGCGAGCGCCTCGGCCAGGTCTTTGCCTCGGCACGTCGTCTCGCCAGCCGGGACCAGCCGGGCAAACGGAACGCCATTCTTGATCAGGACAAACGTCTGGTTCTGGTAATGCGCGCGATTCACGCAATCGGCAAAATTGCGTGCGGCCTCAGTGACGGAAATCGGCGTGTCGCTCATATAATCAGATTATCAGATTTCGTCGGCAAGTCAAGGGGCGATTGCATTCGATCCGTTGAAGTCACCGTCTGCGGTCGATCTAATCAAATCAACGTGTCTTTCGGTGTGTGGCGGCGTGCGGTTGCAATCGCCTGGCCGCGAACTCCTTCGGACCTGCTCACTGAACTCAGACTGATGCCCCCTGCTCCTGACACTCCCTTGGCCCTCCTCATCAGCCGCGATTTGTTCTTTACGAGCAAAGTCAGCGGGGCGGCCGAGGCGCTGGGGATCAAGCTGACGGTCGTCGGCGATGCCGCGACGGCGGCGCGAGTGGCCGGTGAAGGCAATTGCCGCTGCGTGTTTATTGATCTGGCGGATGCGGGGCTGGATGTCTCAGCCTATTTCCGGCATGCTGACAGAGAGAAAACTCCGCCGGTGATTGCGTTCGGGTCGCACGTGGCGACGGCCCGGTTGCAGGAGGCCCGCGACGCCGGCTGCACCCACGTCATGCCCCGCAGCCGGTTTTCCGCGACGCTGCCGGAATTGCTCAAACAGTATTGCCAAACTTAGTCCGCGAGAATCACGATGCGAGGCCCCGTCCTTCCGGCTGGTGTCATGATCTGGCGGTTTTGTGGTGCAGCCGTCTCTGCTGCATGTCGGCAGGCGAGACGCCTGCACCACAAGTCGAGACAATACCACTTCCCGATTCGCTGGCGACCGGCGATCGCCGTTTTGCTCGTGGGCCTCGCGCTGCAAACGAGCGCACCTGGGGCCGATGCTCCCGCTGGCCGGCTGCTGATCATCGGGGGCGGCATGCGTCGCACGAGCAGCGAAATCTACGAGCGGCTCATTGACGGCGCAGGAGGACGCGACAAGGCCCGCATCGTCGTCGTGCCAACCGCCAGCCGGTCGCTCGAGCCCGCTCAAAAGGCGGTTGAAGCACTGGTGCGTTTCGGCCTGCCCGCCGATCGGGCGGAAATTCTCGACCTGACGCCGTACAACGCCCGCGAGAAGGCCTCTGATCCGAAACTGGTCGCGCAGATCGGCCGCTGCACCGGGCTATTCATCGCCGGGGGTGACCAGCGCCGCGTGACCGCCGCGCTCATCGGTCCCGACGGCACCGAGCGCCCTGTCCTCACGGCCATGCGCGACCTGCTGCGCCGCGGCGGAATCATCGCCGGGTCGAGCGCCGGGGCCGCCGTCCAGAGCGAGCAGATGCTGGCCGTCTCTGGCCTCCCTGCCGACCTCTTCGACGAAGGCTACGACGCGCTCGATTTCGGCCTGTCGAGCCACGACGCGCACCGCGGCCTGCGCGTCTCCCGCGGGCTGGGGTTCTTTCACGGCGGAATCGTCGACCAGCATTTCAATCAATACCGTGGCCGGCTGGGGCGGCTGGCCCGCGCCGCCACCGAGCGCGGCAGCCGCTTCGCCTTCGGGATCGACGAGAACACGGCGATCGACGTGGCCCCCGACGGCACGTTCGAGGTCGTCGGGGCGGGCGCGGTCACCGTCGTCGACGCCGGACAGGCACGCTGCACAGACGGTCCGCTCGGCTGCCGGCTGACGGAAGTTCTGCTGTCGCACCTCGAACAGGGAGATCGCTTCGATCCGCGCAGCGGGAAGGCGACAATTCATCCGGCCAAACACGTGATCGAGCCGGGCAAGGGCGAATTCAATGGCAATCATCTCATTCCCGACATCGCCGGCGAAGGAGCCGTGGCGCACGCCCTGATCACGGGCCTCGCTGAAAATACGCGACGCACGCAGGTCGGCGTAATGCTCAAGCATCACGACAATTACGCGCATGGATACCGGTGCATTTTCTCGAAGACCGACCAGACCCGCAGCTACGGCGGCGACGTTCACGGCGAATACACGAATGCGATCGTCTCCGTGCGCCTCGACATCGAGCCGATCGTCGGAAACCTGCGCCCGTCGGCCGACGCCGTGCCCAAGGACATTCCCGACGACGATTCCCGACCGGTCCTGCAGGCCATCTGGTTCCGCGGCCTCTTACTGGCTGACGAAGGAAACCGCTTGCGACCGGCAGAGCCGATCACGCGCGGCGACCTGGCGGCGGCCGTCGCGCGTACGATTCACATCGAGCCGGCGCGCACGGATATTCCAGCGATCGCGAATGCCGATATCGCATCGCCGCTCATCGACGAACTGGAAAAAGTGATCGGTGCGGGCCTGTTCGTGCACGGTCCGCACAACGCGTTTGACGGAAATGCGGCCGTCACGCGCCGCGAGGCGGCCGCCGTGCTCGCGCGCGCCTACGAGATGTATCGCGGCGAGCGCTTGCCCGCGGACGCGCTGGGAATCGGCGACTTGGCCGATATTGCCGCCGAGGCGCGCCCGGCGATATTTGCCGCCGTCCGCGCCGGACTACTGCCCCTGTCGAACGGCCGGTTTAATCCCGGAGCGACCGTCACGCGGAAAGAAGCGGCGCAGGCGCTCTACCGGATTATCGGCTTCTCCTGGAAGCCCCCGGTGCGCGACTGATGCCGACGTCCGAATCGAACAGCACGGCGCCGAACTGCGACATCTGGGCCGGGTGCAGCACGTCTGCGGGCCCGTCGCGGTCGACCTCTATCCCGATCGACCAGGCGGCCAATTCTGAACAATAGAACTTGCCCTGTTCCGGCAGCCCCACGGTTCCCAGAAGGTCGTACGGCGCGCCAATCTGCGACCGGGCCCTGGCCAGTGCCCGCCGTCCCGATTCACGATCGGCCCCTGACGGACGGATCAGCAGCACCCGGTCGGCATCCTCGAGAAACGCGCGGAGCGACAGCGCGGAAACTTCCGGCGACACCGCCTCGATCACTTCGCCGCGGCTCGCGTCAAGAATTCCCACGTGCGACAATTCGGCAATTCCGGCGACAGCGACGAGTTGGCCCGTCGAGTTGTAACCGCGAATCACCAGCCAGTCACCGTCGCGCCCGCGCTTCAGAATTTCTTTGTGCCAGTCGCGAGTCAGCGCCTCGGCCGCCGGTCCGGATTGCCGCAGCGCCGGCCGCAATGACATGCAACCCGCGCTCGGCAGGAGCGCCATCACGATGAGGAGAGGGAAGCGCAGCATGAGAGAGTCGTAAGCCGGCCAGGCGATTCCCCCTGCGTCGGACAATACCAGAATGTGCTGCGTGCGCTAAGGTAGGTCAGGCTTTCCAGCCTGACGGCAATGTGTGCCCGATCAAAACTGACGATCGCCAGCCCCGAAACAGGGGCCGCGTTGCACATTCTCCCACAACCGACGCGTTCGGAATTGGCCCGCAACCCGTTGCTTCTTGGGAGAGCCCAGCGCTGTCAGGCTGGAAAGCCTGACCTACGGGCTCGATTGCCATGTTCGCCGCGGTCCACCCGGCGTAAGATATCGGCGAACGCGAATGGCCGGGCGTGCTTTCCGGAAAGTCACAATGCCGCGATACGGTACCATTCTGACGACCGCCCTGCTCGCGATCGCCGCATCGGCGCCCCTGCGTGCCGATGACGCGGCCTGGCAGGCCATCAGCGAAGAGGCCGCAATGGTCGTGCGCTTGCAGAACCCCGCCAAAGCGATGCGCGACCTGACCGCGTTTGCCGCGCTTGTGTCGGAAGGGGGAGGAGACCAGGTCGAGCAGTGGCTGACTTCGGTCACTGAAAAGTTGTCGCTGCCGAATCTGCCCGGAGTCGATCTGGATTCAAGCTGGTGGGTTGCCGTGTACGGCACCGACATCGAGACCGAGCCCGCATACGTCGTGCTGCTGCCGGCGACCGACAAGAAACTGCTCCGGGAATCGCTGGACGCGAAAATCCGCAGCATTGATTGCGGGAAGTATCTCGCGATCACGATCGACAACTCCGCGGCCGACAAGACGGCGGCGCGACTGGCGGGCGCAGGCAAGTCGCTGCGCGAGTTCATGGATACCGAAAGCCGTGTGCTGTTCGACGGAGGAGAGTTGTCGGCATTCGGGCACACGTCACCGCTCGCGAAGGCCGGGAATGGACGGCAGGGCGCCGATAGGAAGGCCGGTAAAGTGAACCTCGGCACAAACCTGGCAGCGACGTCAGACGGTCAGAGCGCAGTCGACGTCACTCCGGAATGGCTCTCTCGCGCCGCCGGCGACCTGCAATGCGGGACAATGACGTGCGGCGTCTCGGAGACAGGGATCACGATGGAATACCTCGTCCGCTTCCGAACCGGCTCGGACAGCGCCAAGCTCATCCCGAACGGCGCCTCGAACCAGTTCGACGATGTGTCGGCCCTGCCGCCGGGCGGCATCCTCTATTTCGGCGCCACGGGCGCTTGGCTGGAGCGCTGGCGCGCGCTGCTGAAGCCCGCCGAGGGAGTTGGAAACGATCCCGATCGCATCGTCCCGCCCAATCCGGCCTTGAGCGCGGTAAAGGACGAGCTCAGAGCGCTGCCGCTTGGTTCCATGGCGTTTTCAACGAGGATGTCTCGCGATTTCGAGAAGCTCGGCGGCGCGATGATTTCCAGGCCCAAGGATGTGCCGCGATTCAAGAAACTTTCGCGGCAGATTGCCTTGTTGCAAGATGGAACCAGAACCGAGACTTTCCAATGGAAAGTCGATCGAAAACTCGCCGCCGAGCGATATGGCGACGAATTGGCAGACGTGACCGACTGGCGGCGCGAATTTCGCAAGCGGCGCGACGCCGGTTGGCAGGCCGAGAACTGGACCTCCCGGGAAGTTTATCGGGATGGGTCTGTCGTCACGACAGAAGGCGGCGAACGTGCCGACATGCAGGCACTGCTGGCGGCACTCGATACCGCTGGCAACGCGCCGCCCCCTGATTCTGCACGTACGGCGACGCGCAGCCAGCTTCACCCCAAATCCGACCTGATCTTGCTCGTCGATGCCCCGAGGTCTTTCGCCAGGCTGGGCGATCTGCTGGCGCTTGCCCTGTCAGAAGCATTGTCGCAGAACCTGTTTCTCGGATGGCTGATGGCGGATGCGAAGCCCGTCGAGAAACCCAATCCACTCGATCAAATGCAATTACCGGCATCCTACAGCGGCCTTTCGATGAACGCCGTGCCCGACGGCGTGCGCATACGTGCCTTTGTCCCGCTCGCGCAAGTGCAGGCATTCGCTCGACTCTCTGAATTCAACGCCAGGCAGGTCGATGCGGGAAAGAAAGCACAAGTCGACGAAGAGGGCGATGGTGACGGCGATGGCTGGATCGATTCGGAGGCAGCGGATCCAAAAGATGTCGATGAGGACGCCGTGTTCTCGCGACTGGATGTCGAGGACTTCGACTCGACGGTGTTCGGCGGCGCCGGGCACGAGGCCGAAGACAAAAGTCGCAAGCTGAAAGAAATGATGCAGGCCCTGATGCTCGATTCGGTCGACTGGGCTTGCGACCTGTCGGAACGGCAGAAACAGAAGATCCGACTGGCCGGAAAGGGCGATCTCGCCAGGCTTTTCAACCGAGTTCACGAGGAGCGGCGCAGATTCGAAGAGCTGGCGAATTCCGGACAGGATCGTGGATTGCGCAAGCAGCTTTACCAGGATGCGGACGCCGCCAGGAATATGCTCGAATCGAACCCGTTCGCCGAAGACACGATGTTCATCAAGTCGATCAGGACCTCGCTGACTGCGGAACAGTTGCCTCGGTACGAGGCCCTGCGCGCAATCACCCGCGTCGGCGGGAAAGTGTCAGCTGGCGCGCGAGGGCAGGAGCTGCTGCAGGCGATTGATCTCCATTCCACAAAGTTCTCAAATCAGGGCCTCGGCCTGGTTGGCAAACTGACGTTTGTCCAGGCCCTGAATCTCGACTCGACGCGCATTACCGATGACGGGCTGGTCCATCTGCGGGGCCTCGCCAGGCTGCAAGAGCTCAACCTGGCCGGGACCGACGTGTCCGACGCGGGCCTCGTCCATGTCGCCGGACTGAAAAACCTGCGGTCAATCAGCCTGTCGTGTACGCGGGCCAGTGACGCGGCCGCGGCGCACCTCGCCGGACTGACAGACCTTCGCACGCTCAATCTGTTCGGGACACAAATTTCCGACGCCGGGCTGGCCCGCCTCCGCGGCCTCAAGAACCTGGAAAGTTTGCGTCTCGGCGGCACCAGAATTTCCGACGAAGGGCTGCTGAAACTCGACATCGCAAATCTCGCCCGTCTCGAAGACGTGGGGCTCGATGGCACGGAAGTCTCTGACGCCGGCATCATAGAGCTGGCCCGATTGCCCAGGCTGCGCGAACTCGACCTGCGAAATTCGCGCGTCTCTGACGCGGGGATCGCGCACCTTCGCCGTGCGAAATCCCTGCGATCCCTTTATCTCGATGGCGCAGAAGTCAGCAAATCCGCCATGGACGATCTGCAATCCGCACTGCCGGAGCTGACGATCTACGGCCGCTGACTGTAGGTCAGGCTTTCCAGCCTGACGGCAATGTGCGCCCCATCAGAATTGACGATCTCCAGCCCCGAAACACGGGCCGCGTTGCGCATTCTCTCACAATCGACGCGTTTGGAATTGGCCCACGACCCGTTGCTTCCGGCGAGAGCACAGCGCCGTCAGGCTGGAAAGCCTGACCTACGTCAGCAGCTCCCGCCGGGGCGTGCCTTTGCCGTCTTTCGTGGCGTAGAACGGGCGCTGTTCGACTTCCACCTGGTAATCGGGTGGAATTCCGAGGGCGTGGAACATGGTGGCGTGCAGATCGGTGACGCCGATCGGGTTTTCGATCGTCGTGCAGGGACGCTCGGGAGCTGTTTGGCCATAGAGCAGTCCGGCTCGTGCTCCGCCCCCCGCCATGAGAACGCTCGAAGCGCCAGTGAAGTGCCGATGCATCCCGTAAAACTTGAGTTCGTTGATGAGGCTGCTCGACCTGATCGGGAACCTTGCGGTCGGGCTTGCCTTCGACGAGACAATCGCGGCTGAATTCGCTGGCCAGCACGATCATTGTGCGGTCGAGCAACTTGCGGGCTTCGAGATCGCGAACGAGCTGTGCGATGGGGGCGTCGATTTCCTGCTTGAGCTTCGCCAGGCGCGTGTGACCGTTGTCGTGCGTGTCCCATTGCAGGAACGGGCCGTACTCGGTCGTGACCTCAATGAACCGCGCGCCCTGCTCCGTGAGCCGTCGCGCCAACAGGCACCCCAGGCCGAATTTGCACGTATTGTACGCATCGAATGATTCGCGCGGTTCGAGCGACAGGTCGAATGCGCGGGCCGCGGGCGATTCCATCAGCCGATAGGCGTCGTCGCTGGCCCGCAGCAGCGCCTCGTGCTGGGCATCGCGAACGTCGCGTGGCACCGGCGACGCGGCGATCAGCTTCTGCAGCGTCTGGAACCGCTGGCGGAACCGCTTTTCACTCATCCCCGCGGGGGGTCGCACGACGTTTACCGCCTGCCGCGGATCGGGAACGCGAAACGGATTAAACCGGCTCCCCAGGCACCCGCCGGTCTGAAACGCCTTGAGCTCTTCCGATTCGCCGTTTCCTTCGTAGCTCTGGCCGACGTCGATGAACGCGGGCACCGCCGCGTTCACCGGGCCGAGGGCATGGGCGATCCACGCGCCCAGGTGCGGCGCGGCGACCGTCTGCGGCGGCTCGTATCCGGTGTGCCAGTGATACTGGTGCCGCGAGTGCAGGATTTGCCCCAGGTCACCCAGCACGTGCGTGCGAATCAGCGTGCCACGGTCCATCACCGCCGCGGTTTTTTCGAGCCCCTCTGAAATCTTGATGTTGTCGACCGCCGTGTCGATCGCCGGAAACGTGCACAGCACCTCTTCGGCCTTCATCCCGGGGACGTAGGGGGCATGCCGCTTGGGATCGAACGTCTCGGTGGGCGCCAGCGTCGCCAGTGTCCCCGCGGTGGTCAGTTTCAGAAATTCGCGTCGGTTGGATGAGAGGTTGGTCATATTTCACTTGCCTATCGACATTCGCCGGGCTTTGGTACTTGCAGGATTGTGGACGGAATGTATTCTTGCCACGGATGGACACAGATAAAAGTTTCGGACGGCGCCCGTTTTTCATCGGTGTTCATCCGTGTCCCTCTGTGTCAAATTACTCTTCTGAATCTCCAACTTGTTGGCATGGGGACTCCAAATTGGCGCCGACGCGCACAGCGCTGTCAGGCTGGAAAGCCTGACCTACAACTACGGGACCAGTTGAAACTCGGGCAACATGCAGATCGACCACAGAAAATCTTCCAGGCCTTCGAGCGTGGCGGGCTTCCCCACGGTTTCCAGGGCCAGATCCATTTCAGACGACGACGGCGGCCGACCGAGCGCTGTCTCGTAAATTGCCGCGACAAGCTGCTGTGGAGTTTTTCCTTCCTGATTCTTCCAAAACGCTGCGCCGCGCTGGATGTATTGACCGAGTTGCGTGCCGTTGGTGAGCTCCAGGGCCTGCAGCATGGTCGGGGCCGAGTCGCGGCCGGATACGACCTGCTCGCGGTTCGGACGGCCCAGCGCGCTCTGCAGCGGATCGAGGGCCAATAGCGCCGCCCGAATCCGGAACCCGTCGGGGAGCGGCGGACTCACCTGCGAGATTCGAAATCCGCGACCGATGTGCTTTGCAATCCGCCACGGCTCGACCGACGCATCACCCAGCAGCACCGCGGCCCGCCATGCCGCCGCATCGAACTCGGGCTTCAACCAGCCGGCGCTTTCAGTTTCGGAAATCAACCAGGCGTCGTCGGTCAACAGAACCGCCGCCGGCTTTCCATCGGCGCCGAACGCGGCGATCTCGCCGATCGCGCCGGCGGGGTTGGCCGCGGTCCCGCCATTGACCGCCTTGATCGCGATCACATTTTTGCCCGCGACGAGCAACTCCGCCACGTCGGCTTGCACCGGAACGGTCCAGTTGTCTGATTTGCCTGCCGGTTTGCCGTTCACGAACAGTTCGAGGGAATTGTCGGCGGTGAACGTGGCGATGGCCCGCGCCGGCCGCGCATCGAGCTCCCACACGCGGCGCAGGAATACGGCTTGCGGCGGCGCGGCCTGCCGCGCCTCGGCGCGGGACCAGATCCACTTCGCCTGCGAGAGGGGCGGCTGCTCGTCCGAGGGGGCAGGGGAAATCCGCTCCGCGAGGGCCTGGGCAATCGCGCCCAACTGTCCTCCCTGCGCCCGGCCGTCAAGCTTCATCATACCCCCGTCGGCCGCCGGCCAGGTCGACGTCAGGGTGTACACCGTGTCGACGAACTGTTCCGCGGTGAGCCGCTTGACGAACGGCCCGCGAAACACGAAGCCCTCGCTGTCGGCCGCCGCCTTGTCGAAGCCGATACCGGTTCGCTGATAAGCCTGCGACGTCGCCAGCACTGTCAGAAGCCTTCTAAGGTCATATCCATGACCGGCGAAGTCGCTCGACAGAAAATCGAGCAGGTCCTGATGCCACGGCTCGGAGTCCATATTATCGAGCGGTTCGACGAGCCCGCGGCCAAAGAGCTTCGCCCACACGCGGTTCACGATCGTCCGCGCGAAACGGCCGTTCTGTTCCTGCACCAAAAGGTCCGCCAGTTGCTTCATCCGCGCGTCGCGCGGCGCCGCGGGGTCGATCGTCCCCAGTTGCGGATAAAGGAACCCCACCGTCGAAGGCACGCCTTCGGGCTGGTCGCAGCGATGCAGTTCGAGCGGCCCATCGGCGAAAACTGATGCCAGGGCGTACGCGTCGGTGAGCTTCCAGTGATTGACGAAACTGTCGTGACAACTGGCGCACTTCAGGTTCGTCCCCAGGAACACTTGCGCGACCGACTGCGCCGCCTGGATTTCGCGTCTCTGGCTTTCGTTAATGGTGCCGCGCCACTTGATGCCGAACGTGAATCCCTCGGCCCCGCTCCGCGCCCCGGGACTGACGAGCTCGTGAACGAACTTGTCGTACGGCTCGTTTTCGTAAATCGCCCCGTACAGCCAGCCGGTGATCTGTTTGCGCCCGCCGTCGATAAAACCGGTGCCGTGATAGGCGTTCCGCAGGAGGTCGTTCCAGAACGTGAGCCAGTGCGCGGTGTATGCTTCGCGGTCGGCAAGCAGGCGCTCGACGTATCGGGCGCGCTTGTCGCCGGCAGCATCCGATTCCAGCGCCGCCAGGTCCGCCGGCGACGGTGGCAGGCCGATCAGGTCGAACGCCGCGCGCCGCGCAAACACGCGGTCGGAAACCGTCGCGCGGGACGGCACTTTGTGCTGGAAGAAATAGCCGTGCAGAAACCGGTCGATGGGGCTGAATGGTGCGTTTGCTCCGGCAACTTCGGGAATTGCCGGATGCCGCGGCGAAAGAGGGGCCTGCCGAGTCGATTTGCCAAATGCGAAGCCATCTTCCCAGGGAAGATCGGCGTCGATCCAGCGCTTGAGCAGATCGATCTGTTCGGCCGTCAAGCGCTCGCCTTCGGGAGGCATTCGCAGGTCGGCCTCCTTCGAGGCAACTCTCTCGATCAACTCGCTTTCAGCGCTTTTTTCCGGCACGACCGCCGCCCCGCCGTCGCCGCCGGCCAGCAGCGACTGCCGCGTGTTGAACGACAAGCCGCCTTTCTTCTGCGTCCCCGTGTGACACTTGGCGCACCGCTTCTGGATGATGGGCGCGACGTCGTGGGCAAAGTCGATCGGTTTTCCAGCCTGCTTAGCGCCGCTCTTCGGTTCTTCAGCGGATGCCGGTAGAGCAGCGCTGAATGCCAACAGTGCAATCAGGCCCTTCGATAGGCTGTGGGATACGAACACTGGAAAGCTTCGCATGCGAAACCGGCTCACGAATCGGAAATGGCAGAAGTCTTGATGATAACGTGGGACCGCCGGGCGAAGCAATTTCGGGGAGGGCGAGACAATCTTCGGGAGGGCGAGGCCGCCAATGTGCCGCCAACCACGCCAACGCAATCAATGGGCCGCATTTGACTTAGACTGTGGTCTCTCGTTTCCCAACGGTACGGATTTCATTTACCGGTTCCCCAGCGGCGGCTCCGCAGGAGCGTCGCCCTCCCGATTGATTCGCACCCGCGGCTCCGATTGCGCTTTGCCTTGCACGAAGCTGGGGACGTGCGGGTGCATCGCGCGACTGCGGGTGCTATCCTGTTTCCCCAACAGGCATCCGGGACTGCGTGCTGCACGAGGCGCTCTTGCAACCGATTCTGAAACTGGCGGGAATTCACAAATCGTTCGGCGGCGTGCAGGCGCTCTGCGACGTGTCGTTCGATCTGCTGCCGGGCGAAGTCCATGCTCTCATCGGCGAAAACGGGGCGGGAAAATCGACGCTGGTCAAGATCATCACCGGTGCGCATCAGCCCGACGCGGGAACGATCGAACTGGCCGGCCAACAAGTCGAGGATCTCGATCCGCAGCGTGCCCGCGGCCTGGGCATCGCCGCGATCTACCAGCAGCCGGCCCTGTTCCCCGATCTGTCGGTGGCCGAAAACATCGCGTTCGGATTGGAGCCTCCCGGTTTCTGGCGGCGCGTCCGCTGGCCGGCCCGCCGCGCGCGGGCCGAGAAAGTCCTGGAAGAGGTCGGCGCGCAGCTCGATCCCGACGCGGCGGCGGGTACCCTCACCATGCCGCAGCAGCAACTGGTCGAGATCGCGAAGGCCGTGTCGTTCGACGCGCGCGTCTTGATTCTCGACGAGCCAACGGCGTCGCTCAGCGATGGCGAGACCGAGCACCTGTTCTCGGTGATCCGGCGGCTGAAGGCCCAGGGCGTGGGGATGATCTACATCTCGCATCGGCTCGACGAGCTGCCTCAGATCGCCGATCGCGTCACGGCGTTCCGCGACGGCCGCTACGTCGGGACTGCGCAGGTGGCCGGCACCAGCCGCGGCGAACTGATCCGCATGATGGTGGGGCGCGAACTGTCGGCCGTGTTTCCTAAGACGAGCGTACCGGCAGGCGCCCCCCTGCTCGAAGCGCGGGGGCTGAGTTCGCGCGCCGAAGGAGTGCTTGGAATTGATCTCACCGTTCGCGCCGGCGAAATCGTCGGCCTGGCGGGGCTGGTGGGAGCGGGGCGCACCGAGCTGGCCCGCGTGCTGTTCGGGCTCTCTCCCGCCGATGCGGGCAGCATCTTGTTCCGTGGCAAGCCGATAACGATCGATTCACCCGGTGCGGCGAGCGCACTGGGCATCGCCTACGTCCCGGAAGATCGCCGCCGGCACGGCGTGATTCTCGACCTGCCGGTCTCGGCCAACGCGACCCTGGCGCACCTCCCCGCGCTGTCGCGCTGGGGGCTGCTCGACTTCGCCGCCGAGCGCAGGCTGGCGGATGACTTTGTCAGTCGGCTGGCGGTCAAGACGCCGTCGATCGATGTGCCGGTCGGACAGCTTTCCGGCGGAAATCAACAGAAAGTGGCACTCGTACGCTGGCTCGCAACCGAACCGTCGCTGCTCATTCTCGATGAACCGACGCAGGGGATCGACGTCGGCTCGAAGGCCGAGATTCATCGCCTGATGTGCGAACTGGCGGCGCGGGGGTTGGGAATCCTGATGATTTCTTCCGAGCTGCCCGAGATTCTGGGAATGAGCGACCGCATCGTTGTAATGCACGCTGGAACGATCGTGGGCGAATTGAACCGGGCCGAGGCCACGCAGGAGCGCGTGCTGGAACTGGCACTGGGCCACGGCGGCGGGGGCCCGGCCCGCAATCCGGTCGTCGCTGCCACCGAAGCGCCGCAGCGCGGAGGCAGGGCATGACGCAGCGCTACCACCGGGAACTGGCGGTCCTGGCGACATGGCTGGTGATGCTCGTGTTCCTGGCGACGTACGCTCCGAGCTTCTACGCCGGCGACAATCTGCGCAACATGCTCGTCAACGTCGCACCGGTGCTCGTCGCCAGCGTGGGCATCACGCTGGTGATGCTGGCGGGGCAGATCGACATCTCGATCGGATCGCTGTTCTCACTGTGCGGCGTCGTGGCAGGGCTGGCTGTGCAGGCCGGCTGGCCGATGCCGGTGGCCACGATGCTTGCACTCGCCTGCGGCATTCTGATTGGCGCAGTCAACGGGGCGCTCGTCGCCGGGATGAGGCTCCCCGCGATCGTCGTCACGCTCAGCACGCTCGTCGCCGTGCGGGAAACGCTGCGCTACTTCCGGGAAGGAGAATTCGTCCGCAACCTGCCGGCCGGGTTCCAATGGTTCGGGTTGTCGCAGACGACCGGTCAGTGGGTGGTCGTGGGAATCGCAGCAGCGGTCGCGATCGCGACGGCGTGGGGCCTGGCAAACCTCACGGGCGGACGGGCAATTTACGCCACGGGCAGCGATGCCGAGGCGGCGCGCCTCGTCGGGATCCGCCCAAACCGCGTGGTGTTCGGCGCGTTCGTCGCGTCGGGGGCGTTGGCGGCCCTGGGCGCGCTGCTCAACAGCGTGCGCTTCGCCGACGTTGATCCCAACGCCGGCACCAACCTGGAAATGCAGGCCATCGCCGCGGTCGTCGTGGGAGGGACGGCGGTGACGGGGGGTCGCGGCACGATCTTCGGCACGACACTGGGAGTGCTGCTGCTGGCAACAATCCGCCCGGCCCTGCTGTTTCTGCACGTGCAGCCACAATGGGAACGGGCGATTCAGGGGGCCGTGATCCTGGCCGCCGTCTCGTTCGTCGGCAACCCGCTGCGCACCGCCGCAAAATCGTCGACACGAGTAGCGTCAACCAAATGAAAGAAGATAACCGCGGATGATGCGGATGAGCGCGGATTAGAAAAAAGATGGACCGGCAGACAGCCATAGTTCAGGACAACGGCATGCCACGCCGATCCAACGTCCCGCAAAAAGAAAATCAGCCACGGATGGAACACGGATCGAACACGGATAAAGAGTGTTCCGTAAATCCGTGTTTCATCCGTGTTTCATCCGTGGCTCCTCAGATTCCTCCTGTTCAGTAGATCCCGAATTGAACCAGACGACCAATCACCATCGCAGAATGCACCAGTCCACCGGGCTGGCGGTGTTGCTGCTCGTCGAGATCGCGGTGTTCGCCGTGATCGGGACGAACTTCTTCACCTCGGGCAACGC
>JACQFH010000303.1 GCA_016200145.1 Planctomycetia bacterium
GTTGTTTCGCTTCGGCTGCGGCGGCTGGCGCGGGTTCGGGCGTGGCTGCCGCAACAGCCGCAGTCGGCGCCGGGGCTTCAGGAGCCGGGACGGCCGCGGCTGCGACGGGTGCTGCCGGCTGCGCGGGTTCGGTCGCGGTCGTCGGCTTAGGGGCCGGCGCTTCATACGGCGCGGGGGCCGCGGCTGGTGCGGGCGCCGCTGCGGACGGAGCGCAACATGACGGCGCGGGAGCGCAACATGTGGGGGCCGGCGCGCAACACGTGGGTTGAGGCGCGCAGCACGACCGGGCCTGGTGGCAGCATTTGGCCGGCTTGCAGCAACGATGGCGGGCGTGGGCCGCCGTTCCCGAATAGGCAACCAACATCACGACGAGCACGGCGCCGAAGAACTTTCTCATGGAACTTACCTCGCAGTCTGGTCGATGGGTGAGGGAGACAGTCGAGCAGCAAGCATCCATCTTGCGGCAGATCGCCGCGGGTTTCAATCGTAAGCTGGATTTTTCCCGACGAGCTTCAGGAACTCGTCTTCGGTGAGCACCTTGACGCCCAATGCCTTGGCCTTGTCGAGCTTGCTGCCGGCTTTTTCGCCCGCAACGACGAAATCGGTCTGCTTCGAGACGCTGCTGGCGGGTTTGCCTCCCATCTCGTGGATCAGTTCCTGGATGGCGTCGCGCGAAAAGTGCACCATTGTCCCCGTGACGACCAGCGTCTTGCCGGCCAGGACCCCGGCCGCCCTTCTTTCGACGGGGGCGCCGAAGTTCAGCCCCAGCCCGCGCAGTTCGGCGACAATCTTTTCGCCGATCGGTGAGTGGAAATAGTCGTAGACCGACTGGGCGATCACCGGTCCGATTTCATTGACGGCCGACAGCTCTTCGGCCGATTGCTTCAGGATTTCGTCGAGCGTGCCGAACTCATCGGCCAGGATCTGGGCCGTCCGCGCGCCGACGTGCCGGATCGTCAGCCCCGTCAGCAGGCGCCACAGCGGCCGCGATCGCGACGCTTCGATTCCCTCCAGCAGGTTGTCGGCTGATTTTTCGGCCATTCGTTCGAGATCGATCAGCCCGTCGCGGCGGTCTTTCAGCCGATAGATGTCGGCAAAAGAACCCACGAGGCCGGTTTCGGTCAACTGCTCGATCAGCTTGATTCCCAGTCCCTCGATATCCATCGCCTGACGCGACGCAAAGAACCGCAGGCTCTCGCGCAACTGGGCCGGGCAGGCCGGATTTGGACAGCGGATATAGACGCCCCCTTCGTCCTGCACGACCGGGGTCTGACATTCCGGGCATTCGGTTGGAAACCGAAATTCCCGTTCGTTGCCGTCGCGGCGATGTTCCTCGACACGCACGACGTGGGGGATGATCTTGCCCGCTTTCTCGACGACCACCCAGTCGCCGATGCGGACTCCCAGCCGATGGAGTTCGTCGCGATTGTGCAGGCTGGCGCGCGACACGGTCGTGCCGGCGATTTCGACCGGCGCGAGGTGCGCCACGGGGGTCAGCGTGCCGGTCTTACCGACCTGCACCCGGATGTCTTCGATACGGCTCGTTCCCTCGTAGCGTTCGAATTTGTAGGCGATGATCCAGCGCGGGTTCTTGGACGTCGCCCCCATCCGCCGTCGCTGTTCCAGATCGTTGACCTTGATCACAAATCCGTCGACCTCGAATTCGAGCTCGTGGATCTGCTCCATCAGCTCCTGGCAGCGGGCCAGCGCGTCGTCGATCGACGTTACAACCTTCACTCGCGGCGTCACTGGAATGCCGGCGCGGGCTGTGTAATCCAGGAACTCCTGGTGCGTGCGGAACGGATCGGGTTCCACGAACCCGCCGGAATGCGCGAAAAATCGAACCCGCCGCCGGGCCGATTCTTTGGGATCGAGCAGTTTGAGCGCCCCGGCGGTGGCGTTGCGCGAATTCGCGAAGGGCTGTTCGCCAGCCGCGACCTGCTCGGCCCGGACGTGGGCGAAATCGGGATTGGTGATCAGCGCCTCTCCGCGAACCTCCAGGATGCGGGGGTGGTTTTTGCCGCGCAATTTCAGCGGCAGGCCGATCAGCGTGCGGGCATTGTGCGTGATGTCGTCCCCCTGGCGGCCGTCTCCGCGCGTAATGCCCTGCACGAGGCTGCCGTTTTCATAGACGAGGGCCACGGCCACGCCGTCGACTTTGTACTCGACGACGTATTCGATCGCTTCGCCGGGCTCGATCAGCTTGCGGATCCGCGTGTCGAATTCGCGGACCCCCGCTTCGTCGTAGACGTTGTCGATCGACAGCATCGGCAGCCGGTGCTCGACCGTCGTGAAACCCTCGATCGGGGCGCCGCCGACTTTGTGCGAGGGGCTGTCGGGCGAATCGAATTCGGGGTGTTTCTGTTCGAGTTCAATCAGCCGCTGGAGCAGCCTGTCGAATTCGAGATCGGTGATCTCCGGCCGGGCCTCGATGTAATACAGGTAATTGTGGCGGTTGATCTCGTCGCGCAGGCGCTCGATCTCAGCCTGGATGCTGCGGGTCATGCGGAACCTGTGCCGGGCCTTTTTGCGATCGCAGGGTCTGCCGCCGGTCGACCAACAGCGCGAGAAATCCGGTGACCAGCACGGCGATGACTTCGGCCGCCAGCAGGCGGCCGAAATTCCGGTCGAGCCACTGGGCCAGCGGCGCCCGAGCGTCGCCGAAGACACTGGCGACCAGCGCCAGAATTGTGATGATGAACAGCACGCTGCAGAACGCGGCGAGTTGAAAGAACGGATTGCGAAATCGAACAGGACCAGCCATGCGACGATCATGGCTGGATGCCGAAGGTGCGTCAAGCGGGCCGAATCCGTGGGTTTGCCACGCCATCCGTGGGCAACCATTTTTCGTAAAAGGTTCAGGGAGCCACGGATGAAACACGGATGAAACCCAGCCCGGCATTCGGCCGGAACCAAAACCAGAGGTCCATGGAGCAACCGAAAAACACGAAAAAAAACAGGCGAACCAAACCTGACTCCACGGGCCGGGCAACTTCAGGGACCGCTTCTCAAGAATTTGAAATGAGGAAGGCAGGAAAGCAGGAAGGTAGGAAACGACTGAAGACGGCGTGAACGCGACGAGAAAAACTCCTGCTTTCCTGCATTCCTTAACTCGATTCCTGGGCAACCTTGCAGCGCATTCACTCGCCGCCGGGAGGGGACATGCATGGCTCACCTGAGAGTGTACTTCTCTGGACACCACGATGATCGTTACGAAAAGAAGCGACCGTGGATGTGCTGGTTGACCTCAGTCTCTGATCCGCATGGATCCACGTCATCCGCGGTCAATTGTTTTCGTTCCAAGATGCCGGCTGGCAGCCTGCGATACGCGCTCCCCGACCACCGCTATCCGCGGCGGTGCCCGGGTCGCGGTTAAACGAGTCAATACGCGTGCTACCAGGCCAGCGGCAAAATCAGCCACAGCAGATAGGCCACCGGGCCGGTGAAGAGGATGCTGTCGAGTAGGTCGAGCAGGCCGCCGAAGCCGGGGAGCAGGGGGGCGGAATCTTTCTGCCCGACGTCGCGCTTGATCAGCGATTCGGCCAGGTCGCCCACGAGACCCACCAGGCCCAGGACAAGGCCGTACAGGGCGGCCCAATGCCACGCCCCGGGGCGCGTCCCGAACATCAAGGGGGCCAGCCAGTCGATCCACAGGTAAGATCCGGCGGCCGCCCCGAGCAGGGCCCCCACCGCGCCGGCTCGCGTCTTGCCGGGGCTGATCAGCGGGCAGAGCTTTGTCTTGCCGAACTGGCGGCCGACAAAATATGCCGCCGTGTCGCCGCACTTCGTGGCCACGATCAGCGAAGACAGCGGAAGATAGCCAAGCACCGGCGCGTCGATCCAGCGGAGTTGAATCGTGAGACTCAAGAAAACTCCCACATACGCCAGTGTCACCAACTCGGCCCCCAGCGATTCGATCGATTTGCCGGGGGCCGTGTAGCGGGCCAGACCGCTTATGAACAGGGCCATGACTGCCAACGCGAAGACCAGCATCACCGGGCCGAGGCGCGAGGCGAATGCTGCCACCGGCGCTGGTCCTTGCAACAGGAACAGCCAGTTGGCGGCTACGACGGCCAGCACGGCATTGGCCGTGACGGCAAACTGCGGTTGAAACCTCGTCCGCAGAAGCTGAAGCAGCTCCCAGGTGCTGCGGAGCGCGAGTGCCAGCGCCAGCACTGCCAGAATGGGCGCCGTCTCACCGGCCCGCGAATCGAGCCAGAACAGCCCGATCAGCGCGGCAATCAGAACCGGCCCGAGTATCAGCCGCCAGCCAAGCATCGGCGAATTCAGCCTTTCAAGCCGCCGAACCGGCGGTCGCGGGAGGCGAAATCGCGGAGGGCGTCGATCAGATCGGGCCGCCGGAACTCGGGCCAGCACTTCTGAGTGACCCACAGCTCGGCATAACTGATCTGCCACAACAGGAAGTTGCTGATCCGCATTTCCCCGGCCGTGCGGATCAACAGATCCGGGTCGGGCATGCCGGCCGTATACAGGTGCGAAGCAATGTGCTCTTCGGTGATCTGCTGCGGCGAGAGCCTGCCCTCCGCCACGTCGCGGGCGATTCCCTGAACGGCGTCGACGATCTCCGCGCGGGCGCCGTAATTGACGGCCAGACACAGCCGCATGCCCCGGTTTTCGCGGCTGCAATCGAGGGTCTTTTCGACTTCGTTGAGGACCCCCGCCGAGAGCCCTTCGCGCCGTCCGATCATCGAGAACACCAGGTCCTGCCGCATGATTTCGGAGCGCTCTTCGATCACGTACTGCTCGAGCAGACTCATCAGAAAGTCGAGCTCGCGCTGCGGGCGCTTCCAGTTTTCGCTGCTGAGACAGTACAGGGTGAGCTGGTCGAGCCCGAAGCGGGCGCATTCCTCGACGATTTCGCGCACGCTTTTGACGCCGCGGCGGTGCCCTTCGACTCGTGGCAACCCCAGGCTTTGCGCCCAGCGGCCATTGCCGTCCATAATGACGGCGATGTGCCGCGGCAGCTTCTCGCGCACCAGCCCCTCGGCCTCCAGCGCTTCATTGCTGTAACGAACGGCGACGCTCACTGGTACTGCGCCTCGTGATCGCGAAGCTCGCGCAGCGAATTGCGGAATTGCACCAAGCGCGGCGTGTACTGCGCCCGGGCTTCGATGAACTGATCGAGCGCTTCCGCCTTGGTGATCGAGACCCCGTGCGGCGAGAGGGGCTGCGTCAGCATCTTGTTCAGAGTCTGAACGGCGGGCCCGAGGTGGTCTTCCATCGTCTCGACCAGGTCGTCGAGCTGGGCATCGAGCCGCTCCAGAAGCTGGCTCAAGCTGCGGCGGTCGGCTGCGCGCTCGTCTTCGGTCAGGTCCCGTGTCGCGGCGGGCGCCGCAGTCGATTCCGAGACCTTCTCGGCGTCGACCAGCCGGCCGAACGGGCTCGTTTTGGCTTTGGCCGCAGTCAGTTCCGCTTCGGCTTTGTCGAGGCCCCGGCGGGCGCGTTCCAGCGCGGGCTTCAGGTCGAGCGCCTTTCGGAAATGCGAGGCCGCCTGCGCATAATTTTTCATCGCCGAATAGACGTTGCCCAGATTCAGGTAGGCGTCGGCCATCCTGGGATCAAGGCGAATGGCCTCGCGATAGGCGGGAACGGCCATCGCCCACTGTTTCAGGTGTTTGTAGGCAAACCCCAGATTGTAAAA
>JACQFH010000304.1 GCA_016200145.1 Planctomycetia bacterium
CCCGGTGGCGCCGGAAAAATCCTCTCGTTTGTGAGTTCTGCTACGATGCCAAGGCCAGCAACCGACCCGCCTTCTGATCCAACTCGACGCGCTCGCCGGCGTGGGGCAGACCCCGCGAAAGCTGTGTCAGGGCGTCCACGACCGCGAAGATCGTAAAGGCGCCCTTGCGGCGTGCCTGCTCCAGGGCCTGCTTGGCCAGCGTGCGAGCGATGCCCCGTTGCTGCAGCATGTCCAGCACGGCGTCCGCGTCGTGGCCAAGCGTGGCGGTCATCGCCTTGCGGATCAGGGAGGCGAAACCGTCGCGCCGCTGGTCGCGCTTCTCGACCAAGTTGGCAATGATGCGGCGGATCTCGCCCAGCGATTCGTGCACGTTGGCGGTGTGTTTTCGGGTGAACTCCACGACCTCGACCGCGTCCCAGACGATGTGGTTCTGGCAGACCGCCTGAAACCAGAACGTCTGCACGCCCACGGCGCGCCGACCCACTTCCGAGTTCCACAGAAAGAAGCCCGGAGCGAAGGCCTCGCCGTTGATCTCCGCCCAGCCCAGCGGGTCGATCAGGAACACGAACATGTCCTGCTCCCCGCAATACAGCCCGGTGCCGGATGTCGGCGCCGGATCGGGGTCCGGCTCGAAGGGGATGTCTTCGTTCGCCGCCCCATCGCTTGGCGCTGTGCCGCCCGCCTGCTGCGGAGGCTGAAAGTCCGTGGCGAACTCCTTGAGCATGGCCAGAAGTTCCACGTCCCACAGCCGCGTGTAGGCGACGCCGTGAACCGAACGCACCCGGTTTCCCTCGGTGAGCAGTTGAATGGGCTTCTCCGAAGACGGAAGGGTTTCGGAGAGCGCCAGCACCGCCGTTTCAGGTTTCAGCCGATTGATGGTGTCCCGGCTGACGCCGGCGAGACGACAGAGCTGGGCGAACGACCAATCGTTGAGCGCGTACGGACCATCATCGTCGAACGCAAGGGACAGACGCTCTTCGGCGGCGTGCAGGCGCAGGGCCTGCGGCGGGTGCCAAAGATCCCGCGAGCGCTGCTTGCGCTCGTAGGCATGATTCCACAGGGCATTCATCGTCGGGAAGCATTCGTCCGGCCCACGATGAAACAGTTCCCGATTCGCACGAGTCAGATTCTGCATTGTTTCTCCTTTACAAAATGAACCACCAGACAAAACCATTCGGGGACAACCGCGTTGCGCCACCGTGTCCTCGGGCCGGCCAGACCGTTGGGTCAAGCCGGTCCCAGGGCGCGATGTCCGGCGCCTGCCGACCGGCACAGGAATTGCTCGCGACTTGGACTCCACCTCACTCGCACTGTTTCCGCCGTCACGCCGCGAAGTAAAGTTGTGAGGAGGGCGTCATGCTGAAACTCAACCTCCTCGAAGCGATCCTCAGACCTTGTCCTGGAGACGTTCGTGAATCCAGGTGTGGGCCATGTCCGCGACCTTGGCGACAAGGGGCAAGTCATCCCGACCGAAGGAATCGGACTGCTTCCATTCGTCGCCATCCTTGTAGATGCGACGAATCTGGACGTTGTGCCGAAACCCTCCGTTGTCGGTCTCGTTGCCCCAGATCACGGCCTTGATCCGTCCCAGGCGGATTTCGTGAACCGGTTTTTCCTTCTGTTTCTCCATGATTGGCTCCATGTTCGGTGCTCCCGCGGCGCAATATCACGTCCCGACGACCGCCGCCGCGTAGGCCGACCGTTGGGTTTCCAAGGAAAAAGGCGACCGAGCGCCAGGTCGCGGCGCGGCGGGAAGCGGATTCCACACCGACCGGCGACCCGGCGTCGGCCCGATGTAGGCCGTTCACCTCCTTTCGCTCAGCGAATGAAACCTCAAAGCAGCATGACGCCCCCTCCGGCGGCCGCAGGGTGTTCCTGCAACTGCGGAAGACGGCGCACGTAAACACGATGCGAAAATACGTTAGGACGACAAAAACTTGATTTGAAAAGAACAGCGTCGCAACGGCTGTTAGCACGATCGGAACTAAAGGTCAAGGTACTGCCAACCCGTCCGATGATTGCAACCAGAATGGACTGGCATTGCCGAAAGAACAGCGGCCCAG
>JACQFH010000074.1 GCA_016200145.1 Planctomycetia bacterium
CAGCCGCGCGTCGTGTGACCGCCTGAGCTGAATGTCAGCTCGTCCGACTTCCAGTAATGTTTCATGAATCCGTCGATATCGCCCGAATTCCAGGCGCCGGCCTGCTGCGACAGAATGCCTTCGATCGTATCGGTCAGTTCGTCGTCCGGGGTCTGGCGCCGCAACCGCGAGTCGTGCCGGATCGTCCACGCTTCGGTTTTGTTCCCCTGATCGCCCGCAAGCGGGATCTCGACAACCGCACGAAAACCCGCGGCGGTCGCTTTCAGGCTCGGCGGGCCGGGCAGGTCTTTCAGCAGCGCCTGATCGAGCCCCAGTTGGTCCACGCTCTGGGCCCAGCGCTGATGCTTTGCCTGGAACGCCTTCTGGTGGTGATAGATTTCGAGCAGCACATTGCGCCCGCGCAGCGTCGGATCGGGAGTGAAACGGGCCGCTCCCGGAGGAGACGTGGAAAACTGAACGTACCCCCACCGTTCGGGACGATGCATGTCGATGATGCCCTGCGGCGACCAGACCCAGTTGTCCTCACGCGTGTCCGGGACCTTCTGATATTTGCCCGCTTTGACTTCGTGCTGCCATTCGACGCGCGAGAAGTTGACCCGCCATTGATCGCCGTCGCGCGGCGGAGCGGGCCGATGGGCAAACTCGCGCAGGGCCCGCCACGGGACCGCGATCTCGACCGACCAGCCCTGGTCCCGGTCCGACGAATCGTTCAGCGTGCCCGTCACGTGGACCGCCGTTTTGAGCCCGGGAATCTCCCACCCATTGTCCGCACGACCGCCATCTTTGTAGGGGCGTGGCAGAAAAAGGTCCCAGCCGGTGTTGAGCGCGTTGATCTCGAATTCGTAGTACTCGTGATTGTCGCCGTCCGGGTCGATGAAGAACTCGAAGTCGTTGTCGTGAAAAATGACCGAGTCATGCTTCGTCAACGTGCCCCAGACGTGCGGTTCCTCCATTTCGACGGCGATATAGAAATACTGCGCGTCCCATAGCATTTTGGCCCGCGTGCGGAAGCGCGGCGGTGGCTTCCGATCCCCCTCGATGTCGACAAAATCGTCTGTCCACAGAGCGGCCTTCCAGACCGCGTCGTCAAGGCGTCCGTCGATTTGTGGGGGAACTTCTGCGCGATAGCAGACGTACCCCTTGGGCGTGATCCCCTTCATCCGGGCCCAATTGTCCGCCGAGTCGGCCTGCACCCGCTGTCCAATCAGTGCCGCGGACATGAGCGCCAAAACGATTCGCCGGTGACGCAGCGCGCCCGGGGGACAATTCATGAAACCACCGTGAGTCGATCGTGGTACAGTTTAAACTTGACGGAATGTTATCCGCGCCGCCGCGTCGGCGGCAAGACGGTATCATCAAGGGCATGGAAGAAATCGCGGCGACATTCTGCAGAGCATTGCTGATCGGGGCTTTTCTATCATTCCCCGCGATCCTCTTTTCGAAAGCCGTTGCTGGAATCATCGCATGGTTCAACCACCGCGACGACCCGCGCCACGCCAAACGCCCTCCTGACATTCCCTGACTTGCGTTGATGCAGCACTCGTTGTCATCCATGGGCCTGGCGCTCGTTCTGTGGAGCGCGGCGGTTTTTGCCGGGTCGGTTGCGGCGCGGGCCGACGACGATCCGTTCGGGCTGCCGGCGCCGCATGACAAAGATCGGCCAGGGGCCGTCATGCTGCATGGGGGCGGGCGCCGGTTCTCAGAAAAAGTTCGCCAGGAATTTGTCCGGCTGTCCGGTGGCCAGGCCGCTCGCATCCTGCTGATGCCCTCTGATTCGTACCTGCTTGGGAAAGACAAGAACGGAGAACCATTGTCAGGCGGCGAATCCGCGGCGGTCTACGAACGCCGCATGGCGCGGGAATACAGCCGCTGGGTCGCGCTGCACGAATCGGGCGAGATCGCCGACTTTCAGTTCCTGTATCGTGACCCTGACGGCAACCCCGACGACGCACGGCTTCTCGGTCTGCTCGAAAAGGCGACCGGAGTCTGGTTGCCGGCCCACGACCAGGAGCGGCTGCCGGCCGAGTTTGCCGCCGGTTACCCGGCCAAAACGTCGGCCTTTCAACTGGCGCTGCGCGACGTTGTGGCCCGCGGAGGAGTCGTGGGAGGCCTCAGCGGCGGCATGGCGAGCCTGCCGGAGACGATCATCGCCGGAGATGCCGACACCGAAGAGGGCTGGGTGCGAGCGAAGCTGCGGTTCGGGTTGGCGCTCTTCAGCGGAGCGATCGTCGACCAGAATTTCAATGCGCACGCCGGGCGGCTCGAACGGCTCACCGATCTGCTTAGAAACGGCCAGGCGCTCGATCGGCTCGACGACACTCCCGGCGTCGAGAGGCGCACGATCGGCCTGGGAGTCGAGCAGGAGACGGTCGCCATTCTGCAGCGCAACACAGTCCGCGTCATCGGCGAAGGTCACGCTCACGTCTTTCTCAAGAGCAACGGCGACCGGACCGTCACCTGGCATACGCTGGCGGCCGGCGAAGAGCCCCTGGTCGTGGCCTCCAGCAGCGCCCGGCGCGCCGGCCTGCCGCGGCCTCTCCCGCCTGCCGACGAGCAGCCTGAGGCGGCGCCGAATCCGTTCGGAATGCCCGAGCCGGCCGACCCGTCGCGCCCGGGAATCGTCGTTCTGCACGGCGGAGGCGAAACCGATGAGATCATCGATCTCTATCCAAAACTCTCAGGACATCCGAAGCCGCGGCTCGTGCACTGTCCTGTCGCGCGGGAGAGTTGCCGACCGTCGAGCGCCAAAGATGTGAAGCAGCTTGCCCGGCATCTGGAAACGACGTTTCGCGAGTGGCGGTCGCTGGAGACCGACGGGCGACTCGCACGCCTCGACTTTGTGACCACCGACAATCCGGCCGACGCCAATCGGGTGAGTTTTGTCGAACCCCTGAAGCAGGCGGAGGCCCTGTGGTTCTGCGGTGGCAGCCAGAGGCCGCTGGCGCGACTGCTCGTCGATCGCCAGAAGCAGACGCTGTTTCAGCAGGAAGCCGGGAACATCGTCCGCCGCGGCGGAGTCGTAGGGGGATCGTCGGCGGGCCTGGCGGTGATGGCCGACGTCATGATCGACGGTGGAGAGCAGGAACGCGGTGCGCCGGCCGAGGCCAGCCTGTCGCGCGGGCTGGGCCTCCTCAAGCACGTCCTGGCGGAACAGCATTTCGATACGCGCGGCGGCCGCATCGAACGGCTGACGGGACTGCTGCGCGACCACGAACGGCTCTTGAAATTCGCCCCCGACTGCCAGCCGGGCCGGATGATCGGCTTGGCCGTCGAAGAAGACACAGCCCTGATTGTGCAGGGGAACCGCTTGCGCGTGACGGGCAAAAAGCTGGCGCACGTCTTCGTGCAGTCGGCCGACCCGCGGTCCGTTATCTGGCACGCCCTGAAACCCGGCGACGCGGCCATCGTCCGCGAACAGCGCGACGGCTGCGTCCTGGAACTCGACGACTGGGAATTCCAAAAATAGCTAGGCCCAGGAATTCAGCCACGGACTGAACACGGATCAAACACGGATGAATGGATTATTGCGTCGTATCCGTGTTTCATCCGTGGCTCGCTGATTCTTTCGAGGCAACTCGGCATCCCCCGCAAGTTCTGTGGAAATCTACGAAATCTGTGGATGACCTTTTCGTCATAACGGTTTCGTGTATTTCGCGTCTTTCGTGGTTCCTCATCGACCACTTTCCTGGCTGGGGGGTGGCCTATAAAATGGGGGCATGGCGAAAAACGACTATTACAAGACCCTGGGGGTTTCGAAGAGCGCGTCTGCCGAAGAGATTCGCAAAGCCCATAAGAAGCTCTCCAAGAAATATCATCCCGACGTCAACAAAGAAAGCGACGCCTCCGAGCAGTTCAAGCAGGTGCAGGAAGCCTTCGACGTGCTCGGCGACGCCGAAAAGCGCCAGCAGTACGACCGCTTCGGCCATGTCTTGCCCGGGGGCGCCGGGGCCCAGGGACAGCCGTTCAACTGGGGGGGCGGCCGGCCGGGGCGCGGGGCCTGTCGATTTCTCCGACCTGTTCGGCGGAGGCGGGCAGATCGATCTCGAACAGATCCTGGGAGGCGCGTTCGGCGGCGGGGGCAAGCGCCAGTCGCGTCGAGCCGCGCGGCGGGGCGACGACGTCGAAGTCGAGGTCGAAATCCCGTTCAATATCGCCGTGGAAGGGGGCAAATACGAGCTGAGCCTCGATCGCGGCGGAAAACACGAAAGCCTGTCGATCAAAATCCCCGCCGGCGTCGACACGGGCAGCCTGGTGCGCCTCGCGGCCCAAGGCCAACCGGGCGGGAACGGCGGACCGGCCGGAGACCTGCTGGTGCGAATTCGCGTCGCGCCCCATCCCTGGTTCCGCCGCGAAGGAAACAACCTGCTCGTCGACGTGCCGGTCACAATTTCAGAGGCCGTGCTGGGGGCGAAGGTCGAAGTGCCGACTCTTTCGGAAGGCCAAGTCGTCGTCACGATTCCGCCCGGCACTTCGAGCGGGGCGAAACTGCGCCTCAAAGGCAAAGGGGTGCTCGACCGTTCCACGAAAGAGCGCGGCGATCTGTTCGTGGTGGTGAAAATCGTCGTCCCGCGCAAACCGGGCGAGCGGGCAAAGCAACTGCTGCAGGAGCTGGCCGAGGCCGAGCCATACGCTCCACGAGGTGGCCTGTGGTGAGCGCAACCGCGTCGCGCCCACGTCGCGCCCGGCGGTTGCTGAATGCCGGCTTGTGCCTGTGCGTGTGCCTGGCGGCATGCGGGACGACATCGGCCGCTCCCACCGAAACGGAACCCGATGACGCTCCGGCGACGGTCCCGGTGGAACAGCCCAAACGGGCACCGATCGATCCGGTCCTCAAACAGAAGACGCTGCAACAGGCATTCACGATGCTGGCGGCCATCATCATCGGCGGAGTTCTGCTCCTGCTCGTCGTGGTGATGTGGGGCAACCGCACGCGGCGATTCGCACGAAAGCCGCTGCCCAACGTCGCCCGCCGTGACGAACTGTGGTTCCTGAAGCCCAAACCGGCCGGGAGTGCCGAGCCGGAGGAGCAACTCCCGACGGATGAACCGCCTGCGGAGTGAGTCGACCGACAGCGAATGAAGACAGGGAGAGGCGAGACAAGGAGAACGGGAAATCCGAATGCCTAAATCCGAATGTCTAAAGAAATCCGAAATCTCCTTGTCTCCCCCTCTTTCTCCGACTTCGGAATAGACTCTGGAATTAAACGTGCCCGCCCAGCGTTTCACCAAATCGCAGCACCTCCGCAGCGGGGCGGATTTTGCGCGGGTTTATGAACTGAGGTGCGTGGCACGCACGAAACTTCTCACGGTCTTCGGCGCGCCGCGGGCGGACGGGCCGACGCGCGTGGGGCTTTCTGTTTCGAAGAAGCATGGCAACGCCGTGGCACGCAACAGGATCAAGCGGCTCTTGCGCGAAGCGTTTCGCCAGGCGCAGCACGAGCTGCCCCCGGGAATCGACTTGGTGCTGATTCCCGGCGACGCCGCTCAGGCGACGCTCGACGATTTCAAGGCGTCGCTGATCGAGGGCGTCCGCAAAGTGGCACGGAGGCTGGCGGCGGGCGCCAAACCGCGAAAAGGAAACGACTGATGGCCGGCGAGCCTGCGCCTGCGGGGGGTGCGATCCGGCGCCTGGGGGCCGGGCTATGGCGCCTGCCGGCCCGCTGCGCGATCCTTGCGGTGCGCGGGTACCAGAAGCTGCTCAGCCCGATCTTCGGCGGGCAATGCCGCTTTCACCCCTCGTGCAGCCACTATTTCATTGGCGCTGTCGAGAAGTACGGGTTTATCTCAGGAAGCTGTCGGGGCGTGTGGCGAATTTTGAAGTGTCACCCGTTTCATCCCGGGGGTTACGATCCCCCGTGATCGCCACATGGATCTGGGTGCGGGCCGATTCGCGGCTCTGCATATCGTCCACGCGCAGGTCGAACACGTACGGGCCCGGCGGCAGGTTCTGGGGGATCGTCACGCGGTGCGTGAGAAAGTATTCCTGCCGCGGCTTCTCGGCCACGTCAACCGCCGTTCCCAGCGGGATCCTGATCAGCACGTCGCCCGAAAGCGTCTGAATCTCGAGCGACGAGAGCGTCTGCGTGCGATAGCCCTCGCCCGTCGCGATGCTCAGGAATTTCTCGAGCTCGGCATACAGCAGAATCGGCTGTCCCTGCCGCAGGGATTGGGCATTGAATTCCGCCACGTCGTCGAAACCGCGGACCTGCCGGCAGACAAGCGCCTTGGCGATGTCGATCCCTTCCGAGGGAGCATTCAGCATCTCGGCTTCACCGCCCGAAGGAGGCGAGTCAAGGCGCGGCGGATCGGCCATGCGGACCGGCTGGCTGCCGGGACGCTCGCCGCTGTCCGCCGCGATCTGCGGTTCGGATTCCGCCGCGCCGCTGCTCGACAAAGCTCGGCGGTTCGACCATTCGGGGGGTTTTACGACCGGGCGGCGCACAGCGAACCGGTAAGGGTCGACCGACTCGTCAGCCGATTCTTCGACCGGGTTCGTGAGCGTACGTTCCACGCCCACGGATTTCGGCGATGATGTGCCCGCCGGGCGCCGCTCGCTGACGGGCATCGCCAGCGCCTGCGACGAGGGGCGGCGCCACAGGCCCGCCATTTTCTGGCGCGGGGCAGAGCGGAGCGACCTCGAAGCTGCCGGGCCGCCGTTATTCTGTTCGTCGACACCGGGGAATGGAGGCGGCTCCGAAATGTCGTCACCGGCCGGTTCGCTGCGACCTCCCGAGGGGGGTATTTCCGGGCCTCGCAGGCCGTGGGTCGATTGCCGTCGGCCGCGGAAGTCCGGATATTCCTCGGCGACGTTCGGTTCGGGCTCGCGGTGGAACGATCCGCCCGCAGCGCTGCCGAGTTGAGTTTCGGGTTGCGGAGTGGCGGCGGCGGTTCTTCCGCGCCCGGCGCTGCATCCCGAGGCGCAGGCCACGAGCAGACACGCGGTCACGATCGTGCGGCGGCGATTGGGGGGCGCGTACAGCAAATTCATCAGCGACGTAGGAATCATCGGCAAACGGAGCATCATCAAGGGGAGAAGGGGGGCAGCCACCTTGCCTGTCATGGCATGGGCGAACCGCGCTCCGCCGGTTGCAACATGATGAATCGGAAGAAGTCAAACGGCCGGTGCGGCCGATCCTTCAGATTCGATCAGATTCTGGGCGATCGCCGCCGATTGTGCGTTTCCCACGGGTCTCATGCGAATCGCCGCCCGGGGCGGATTGTGGAACTGTAACGGCGGCGCCGATTGTGCGCCATGTGCCGTCGCGGTACGACAGCTCGACCTGGCGGTCTGTAGCGATTTCCCGCAAAAGTTCCCCGGCCCGCGGTTCCTCGAACGCGCCGGCCCACAGCTCCAACGCGACGAACCGCTCGACGCCCGTCGTGCGGTTGCGGAACTGATCGAAGATCACGCCCAGTCGGTCGGGGCGATTTTCCACGTCAGACAGCAACCCGCCCCGCAGCCACAGGCAATTGAAATCGCGGCACCCTGCAGGCCGCTGGCTGTAAACCCGGCACCCGCCCTGCCCCGCATGCTCGCACGCCCACCGCGCCGGCTTGTTCAGCTCATGCACCGCCAGCACCGTGCAGCACGCCGTGCACCCGCCACATTCACGATCGCCTGCAGAATCTGCGAAATCTGTGGATGACCTTTTCGTCAAAGCGTTTTCGTGCATTTCGCGACTTTCGTGGTTCGTCTCTCATCGAACGGCAAATTAGGGAACCGCGAAAACTACGAAAGACACGAAAAGAATTGATTTGGTTCCCGTCGCGGGCCGGTGCCGGGCATCCGTGGCCAAGGAGTTCACTTCCGGCTGGAATTCAGTAATTTGATGAACGCCTTCAGGAAGGGGGTGTTGTCCATCCACACGCGGGCCGTGACGAGGTTGCCGTCGACGACGCACGGTTCATCGACGTACGTCGCCCCGGCCATCGTCGCGTCGAGGGCGCATTTGGCCACGGTCGTCACCTTGCGCCCGCGGATGCAGTCGGCGGCCGCCACGATTTCGATGCCGTGGCAGACCGAGGCGACTGGCTTATTCGCCTGGAAGAAGTGCCGCGTGATGTCCAGCAGGTGCCGGTCGTATCGCAGGTATTCCGGCGCGCGGCCCCCGGACAGAAACAACCCTGCGTATTCGCCCGGCACGACGTCGCGGAACGCGATGTCGGATGGCAGGTGGTATCCGGCCGTTTCCTGCGTGATGTCCCAGCCCGGCGGACGCTCGTGCAGCACCATGTGGTACAGGCGCTTTTCTGGGGCCGCCACGACGACTTCGTATCCGTCTTCCGGCAGCCGGAAGTACGGGTACATCGTGTCGAGGACTTCGGTGGCGTCGCCGATGACGAGCAAGACGCGCGGCATGGTGGTCCTCGTGCGAGGCAGAGCCTCGGGGGCAGTGCGTTCCCGGGCGGAGCGCGGGAACGAGGGTGGCGTCGGTCACTTAACGATGATGCGGAAGGGCATGACGGCGAGGGCCTTCTCGCGCGACAGGATCTGCATCAATTGCAGCACGTGCAGGTTGCGGTCGAGCTCGGGGGAAATGCCGCGCAGCAGCTCGCGCACGGCCAGGCGCGCCGATCGCGCGTCGGCGTTGGGGTCGAGCGGCCCGAACAACGATTCCAGAGGACTGGTCGCTTTGGGCAGGATCAGCTTCTCGATCTTGGCGTCGGGGGCGAGCCCCGCCTGTTTCAAAGCATACGCGACGGCGTCGTCGAGCGAGCCAAGCTCGTCAACCAGTCCGATCTTGAGGGCCGCGCTTCCCGTATAGACCCGGCCGCGGGCCAGTTTTTCGAGCTTGGCATGGTCCATCTTCCGCCCCTGGGCGGCCTTGGTGGTGAATTGATCGTAGATGTCGTTCAACAGGCGCTGCATCGAATCGCGCTCGTTGTCGCTGAACCCGTTCGTGCTGCTGAGCACGCCGCTGTTCTTGCCGCGGCTGATGACGTCGGTGGAGATGCCGACCTTGCCGTACAGCCCCTGCAAGGCGAACTTGCCCCCCACCACGCCAATCGAGCCGGTGATTGTCCCCGGGTCGGCGAAGATGCGGTCGGCCCCCATGGCGATGTAATATCCGCCCGAACCGGCGACGTCGCCCATGCTGACGATGAAGGGCTTGTTGACGAGTTCGAGCTCGTGCCACATCAGGTCGCTGGCCAGGGCGCTTCCGCCGGGGCTGTCGACCCGCAACACGATGGCTTTGACGGTCGCATCTTTATTGGCCTCACGGATGGCCTTGATCATGGTGTCTGATCCCATGACCGATTCCCCCGAGAGGAAGTCCGATGTGCTCTTGCCGGTCATGATCATCCCGGAGGCGTGAATGATCGCCAGCTTGGGGTTATTCGATTTCCGCTTCGGCGGTTCGACCCCCATCAGCATTTCCATCATCTTCATCATGCCGCCGAACCCGCTGAAGTCGGTGTCGGCCTTCTTTTTCCCGTACTTCTTAATGACTTTGAATGTCTTGCCTTCGGCGGACTTGGCGATCTCGGCTTCGAGCTCGTCTTCGTAAGCCAGCTTGTCGATCATCCCCAGCTTTTTCGCGTGCAGCGCCGTGAGCGGGCCTTCGTCGATCGCCGCAATGACTTTTTCTTTCGCCATCTTCCGCGAGCCGGCGATCGCCTGAACGAGCTGCTGGAAGCGGTCGTCAACGATCTCTTCCATCTCCAGGCGGAACTCGGGGCTCATTTCGGTGCGCGTGTACGACTCGGCGGCCGATTTGAATTCACCGACGCGCAGCATGTCGGCCTTCACGCCGATCTTGTCGAACAGCTTCTTGTAGAACGTGACCTCGGCCCGGACGCCGACGAGCATCAGTGTTCCCGGCTGCGGCATCGTGACGTCGTCGCAGGCGCTGGCGAGGACGTAATCCATGTTTGAAGCGTCGGCCATCCAGGCATGAACCTTCTTGCCTTTGGCCTGCACCCGCGCGATCGCTTTGCGGAACGTGTTCATCTTGGCCCAGCCGATCGTCGGATCGTGGATCTTCAGGATCACGCCGCTGATTTTCTCGTCGGCGGCCGCCTTGTCGATCCGGCCGATCGCCGTCTCGAGGTTTTCGGTCATTTCGCCGAACAGCCCGGGAAGCG
>JACQFH010000310.1 GCA_016200145.1 Planctomycetia bacterium
ACCAGCCGCTCGCCCTGCGGGCCCAGAGACAGCACGAAGACGTGCCGCGACACTTCGTCGCCCGAAAGGGAATTGATCTCGCTCAATTCGTGGAGGCTGAGGGCGAAGAGATGGTCGAAGAGCTGTTCGTGGCTGGCGTTCAGCAGCACGTCGCCTGCAGGCGCGACGGCGACGTCACCGGTGATCAGCCGCGCGTCGCCGGCCAGCGCTCCGACGGCTGCGCGATGGATGCGGCGGGTGCCGGCGGCATCTTCGATCTGCAGCGATCCGGCGGACTGACCGCGATCGCACCCGATCCCGGAAAGCCCGTCGCTGCCGCGCGAGAACCCAAAGAACACTCCGCGGATGAATTGCCTCAGAGTCGATTTCCCCGACTCGTTCGGCCCGAAGAAGACGCTCACGCCGTGCGAACGCACCGGCAACACCAGGTTCCGCCACATCCCGCAGCGGTCGATCTGAATTTCGGTCAGCCTCATGACGATAATTCCTCCTCGGCCGCAAACCAGTGCATCGCCAGGCGGCGGGCGTCATGGGCCAGTTCGCCCGCGTCGAGCTCGCCGAACAACGATTCAATCTTCACTCCCCACGGCCCGCCATGCAGCCCGGAACCGGCCAGGCACTCGTGCAGTGCCGCGGCGGGACGCGCGAACCGCTCGTCGAGTCGCAGTGCAAAATCATTCGCCGGTTCGTCATTCGACGGAATCGGCTCCCCGCCGGCGGGATGCAGCCTGAAGGCGTGAGTGTGAACGGCGATTCCGGGCAGAGGCTCGAGCTGCGCCAGGTCGTCGAGCAGATTGGCGCGCACGCCGGGACGTACGAGCCGGTCCATGAGCGGTCCGTGCCCCGCGACGATCCAGGTCACGAGTCGCACCTGTTCGCCGGCGCAGCGCGGGCTCTGTTCGAGTCGGGTGGCCATTTCCTGGACGAGATCGTCATGAGCCGTGGCGGCAATGACGGTAAGTGAATAGCGCTCCCAGCGAACCGGCGCAACGGGAATGAACGACCGCTGCGGACACGTAGCCGATTCGAAATCGAATTCCAGCACCGTGCAGCCGTGCAGGCCTGTTTCTTCAGCGCGAATCCCTTGAACCGACGCATGATCGTCGGCAATTGAGAACGTTCGATTTGCTCCGGCCGGCCCTGCCAGACCAACCCGCCATCCGCCAGCGTCGTCGCCCGAACCTTCCCGGGAGACTGTCGCCAGCAACTGCCCCGCCCGCGAGATACTGATGCTGGATTCAAAGCCGAACCCCAGTCTGTGCACGTTGGGAGGCAGTCGCAGCCCCTCGGGCCAGTTCGACGACAATCGTGGCGACGCGTGCAGGACGACGGGCGTGTCGTTTTCGGCCAGCCGCGTCAGGCCACGGACCAGCGCCGCCGGCCCGCGCAGGCTGCGGTCGGCAGGGTCGAAACAGTCTCCGGAGAGCAACAGGCAGTTGGCTTCATGGACGAGCGCCTCGTCGATCACGCGATCAAAGGCGGTGAGCGTCGCTTCTTCGACAAGTTTCTGTACGCGGGGTTCAAAATTTCCCGCGACGTGCAACTGGTGGTCGAGCAGCAATCGTGACGCATGAATGCAGCGAAAAACGTCCATCGAGGCGCGCGGCTCCTTCCCCCCGGAAGACTTCCTTGTCAGGCGGCGGAAGTTTAGCCGCGAACGGCCTTTGCGCAAACCCCGAAATGTTGCGGTTGACCCCAAAGCGAATAACAAACACACTCCCCGCCCGCACATCGGGAATTGTGTGGGGCGAAAAGAATTGGACCAACTGCAAAAAACGAATCCGCCGATACGAAACGACCGGCGCCGCGCCATTTTGGCGGTGGGGCTGATCGCAATCGTCGCGCTGGTCGCTGTGCGATTGCCGATCCGCACGTTTCGTGATCTGGTTCGCGGCGACGCGAAGCAGGGAGCACAGGTTCACCCGCGGCTGCTCGAGCTCGAACGGCAGCTCCCCGAACTCTCGGCTGAGTCCTCGAATCCTCCCGTGCAATCAATCGGGTTGTCGCTCGTGGCGCTGCTGCTGCCGTGCTGGGCCGCCTATGCCGTGATCGCGGCGGGCATGCAGGGAACGCATCGCACGCGTACAGTTCGCGCGCTGCAACTGGCGCTGGCCGTCGGTACCGGGTTCGGGCTGTCGTCGTGCACATATTTCCTGTGGCTGGTTCTGTTCGACAGACCCGATGTCATGTTCTTCGTCCTGGATGCGTTGTTCTGGTGCCTGTTAATCGTGATTTTCAGTCCGAAACGCGCCAACTCGCGATTCCTTGCTGCTCTGGTGGAATCAGACAATTCCGACCGGCCGATCAATCGCGCGGCGCTCGGCACGTTTGCCACGATCCTGCTCGTCGCCCTGGCGGGGCTGGCAGGAGAGGCAATCTCGGCCCCCGATGGAGGCTGGGACGCACGAGCGATCTGGAATCTCAGGGCCCGATACCTGTTTCGATCTGGCGATGCGTGGCGCGATGCGTTCAGCGACTCGTTCGACCACACCGATTACCCATTGCTCCTTCCGGCAGGGCTTGCCCGTGTCTGGACATTCGCGGGAGAAGA
>JACQFH010000311.1 GCA_016200145.1 Planctomycetia bacterium
CATGGCCCAGCCCAGGCGCGCAAATTCCGCATTACGTTCTCGTCGCTGGAACCATTGAAAGATCACCGCCAGCAGGGCCCAGCCGACAAACGCCAGCTTGATTTCGAAGTGGTAGTTCCAGTCCCTGTGGTTGTAAAGGTGCTCGGCCTGCGTGACCAGCAGCGCCGCGAGCATGATTGCCAGGCGCGACGCCAGGCCGGGCTCGCGACGCAGCCAGCGCCGGAACCGATCGCCGAAACCCGCAGGCCGGGCTTCGATCGGCTCGTGCCTGAGGTACCGGTCGAGGTCATTGGCGACGTCGGCCGCCGTCGCGTACCGGCGCGACGGGTCTTTCTCGAGGCACTTCAGGCAAATCCGCTCGAGCTCTTTCGGAATCCGCGGATTCAAGCGCACCGGCAACGTGGGCTCGCTTTCGAGCACCTGTAGAATCGTTCGATGCGGCGTGTCTTCGCGAAAGGGTGGCCGGCCCGTGAGCGCTTCGTACAGGATGGCTCCCAGACCATACACATCACTGCGCGGCGTGATCTCATTGATCTTGCCGGCCGCCTGTTCGGGGGGCATGTAGCCTGGCGTCCCCAGCGTCGTCCCCGACTGGGTCCGCTCGTCCGGGTCGTCGAACACCTTGGCGAGGCCGAAATCGGTGACGTACGGCGTTCCCGCGGCGTCGAGCAGAATGTTGGAAGGCTTGAGGTCGCGGTGCACGATCCCATGATCGTGAAGGCACTGAACTGCGCGGGCTACGCCGATCATCAGCCGCGCCGCACGCTCGGCATCGAGCGGTCCGGAGCGGGTCAGACCGGCCAGACTGGTGCCGGCGATGAAATCCATCGCAAAATAGTGCTGACCGTTGTGCTGCCCGACTTCATGGATGCCGACGATGTGGGGGTGCCGGATGCTGCCGGCGGCGCGGGCTTCACGATAGAACCGTTTGACGTCGGCGTCGGCCGCGAGTTGACTCGACAGGATCATTTTCAGGGCCACGACGCGATTCAGGTCGCGTTGGCGCGCCTTGAAGACCACCCCCATGCCGCCGCGGCCGATCTCTTCGAGCAGCTCGTATTTGCCGAAATCCCGGGAATCCTGCGCCAGGAACCCGGATTCCTGCGAGTCGAAAGCGCCAATTGCGTGAATGACTGTGGCCTCGGATTCCATGCCGAAGGCACCGGTTGCGCGCGCTGCGTTGCCGCCTCGGATTTCGGGCGACGAGAACTGCCCGAGCAGGTCGAGGCACTGTGCCAGTTCGCACAATTGCGGATGGGCCGCCTGCCAGCGGGCGCATTGCCCGTAGTCGCCCGCGTGCAGCGCCGCGACGTACGCGTCGAGGACCGCAAACAGGTCGTCGTCGGCAGCGGGGGGATCCGGAGTTTGCATAGCGCTCGCCAAACTGAGTACTCAGTACTCAGTACTCAGTAATTCCTGCAGCTTACGAATCGCGCGCAGCCACAGCATCTGCACGGCCGGGCGAGAGCGGCCCATGCGCTCGGCCACCTCATCAAATGGAAGCTGTTGCAAGTTGCGCAGGATCACGACTTCCTGGTAATCCTCGGGCAGCCTGGCGACCGCGTCAGCGACCTGCAACTGCCGTTCTTTCTGCAGGAGCACCTGACTGGGGCTGAGATCGTCGGCCGCCGGCTGCGGGCCCAGTCGACCTGAGTCGTCGCCTCCGTCGAGCGCCACCTCTCGCCCTGCGCGGCGTTTTTCGACGCCGTGAAAGCGCCGCACAAAGTCGGCCGCGTTGTGAACCAGAATTCTCCGCAACCAGGCCGTCCATTCCGCTTCGGTCGTCCCGCGGAAGTTTGCGAGACCGCGATGCGCCTCAAGCAGCGTCTGCTGCACCAGGTCCGACGCATCGACTTTGGCCTTGAGCCAGCTCGCCATTTCGGCCCGGGCCGCAATGGCGACATAGTTGCGGCAGGCCTGAAACAGCCGGTCGCGGGCCGATTCATCACCGTCGCGGGCCTTCTGTAACAGGTCGCAGACGTTGATGCTGCTGGAAAATGCCATCGCGCAACGGCTCCGGAACGCATCCGCGGTGGGAAGGGGCGGTTTGTTTCGAACCACCATACGCTGGCACATCGGGGCATTTCAAGCGCGGGCCGGCCGGGGGGCACATTGCCGAAGTGCCCCGGCCGCTTTTTCGGCGGCCGGGGCACGTCACGGGCGCCGGCTCGCAACCCTTTCCGCCGGAGGAAACCGTCACTAAACTGTTTTGCCCGGTGTGCCGGGCCGTCCGGCCGCCTCCGATTCCGTTCTGTTTGCCGTCTCATGCCGAAAGACTTCCTGAAGGGAACGCGCGACACGTACGACGTGGTCGTGATCGGGGCCGGTCTGGCCGGCCTCACTTCGGCGAACATCCTGGCCCGCGCCGGCCATTCGGTGCTGCTGCTCGAACACCATTACCAGCTCGGCGGGATGGCGACGTGGTTCAAGCGCAAGGGCGGCCACATCTTCGATATCTCGCTGCACGGGTTTCCCGTGGGCATGATCAAGAGCTGCCGCAAATACTGGACGAAGGAAATCGCCGATTCCATCGTGCAGCTCAAGGGCATCCGCTTCGAGAACCCGCAGTTTTCGCTGCGGACGTCGTTCGACCGCGAAGACTTCACGCGAATCCTCATCAAAAAATTCGCCGTCGCCCCCGAAACGGTCAATCGCTTTTTTGACGCCGCTCGCGGGATGAACTTCTTCGATGACCAGTCGCGCACGACGGGCAACCTGTTCGAAGAATTCTTCCCCGGCCGCTCGGACGTCGTCCGCCTGCTGATGGAGCCGATCACGTACGCCAACGGGTCGACCCTCGAAGACCCCGCGATCACCTACGGGATCGTGTTCTCGAATTTCATGAGCAAGGGGGTGTTCACGTTCGAAGGAGGCACCGACCGGCTAGTCACGCTGATGCGAGCCGAAATGGAACGCAACGGAGTCGAGATCCGCATCCGCTCGCTCGTCGAGAAGATCGAGGTCTCCCCCGATCGCCGCGTCACCGGAGTGGTCGTTAATGGGCGGCGGATCGGCTGCCGCGCGATTGTCTCGAACGCCAATCTCAAGGCGACCGTGCTCGACCTCGTCGATCCCGAGCGTCTCGATCCGGCGTTCGTTGAGGAGGCGCGGGCCGTGCGGCTCAACAACAGCAGTTGCCAGGTGTATCTCGCGCTGAAACCGGGCCGGCACTTCGACGACGTGGGGGACCTCTTGTTCCATTCAGAGCACCGGGGGTTCGACGTGCAGGCGATGCTCAGCCGTTCGATCAGCAGCCGCACGTTTTCGTTCTACTACCCGCGGACACGGCCGGGCAGCGACCGCTCGCTGATCGTGTCGTCGACGAACGCCAATTACCGCGACTGGGCGGACTTGAGCGAAGACGACTACCAGGCCTCGAAGAATGACCTGTGCGAAACGACCGTCGCCTGCCTCGAGCGGTACATTCCCGACGTGCGCGACAAGATCGATTACGTCGAAGCCTCGACACCGCGGACGTTCCAGCACTACACGCGGCACCTGCAAGGGGCGTCGTTTGGCACCAAATTCGAGGGCCTTAAGGTGAGTCGCGACCTGCCGCAGCAGGTGGTCGGGCTGTATCACGCCGGTTCGGTGGGCATCATCATGTCGGGCTGGCTGGGAGCCGTGAATTACGGCGTGATCGTGGCCAACGACGTCGACAAATTTCTGACAATCCCGGGCGGATGAACGGCACATGCTGACGCGCGAGGAAATCTGCCGGCTGATTCCCCACCGCGATCCGTTTCTGTGGATCGACGACGTCGTGGAGGAGTCCGAGTCCCGGTTGGTGGCCCGCAAGCTCGTGCCGGCCGACCTCGACGTGTTTCGCGGGCACTACCCGGGCCAGCCCGTTCTGCCGGGGGTTCTCTTGTGCGAGGCGGCGCTGCAGGCAGGCGCGGTTCTGATCGCGCGGCAGGCTTCAGAGACCGCCGGAGGAGGGCGCGTTCCGGTCGCGACGCGAATCAACAATGTCAAGTTCCGCCAGATGGTCAGGCCCGGTGACGTGCTCTTGATCGAAGTCGAATTGACCGAGCGGCTGGCCGACGCATTTTTTCTGGCGGCGAAAATTCGCGTCGCCGGCAAAGTCGCCGCGCAGCTCGATTTCGCGTGCACGCTCGCGCCGGCATAAATCGCCGCCGCGGCGCGTCCATCCGTGTCCCTCTGTGGCTCATTTGTCGTCAGCTCCCTCGCCCGCCTCAACGCGCGTCCTGTGCGCAAGCGCCGCATCTCAGAATTTTTCTGCTGGTAAAAAGCAAACCGTCTCGTCATACTGTCGGGCGTGGGCGTCTCTGGCCGCGGGCAATTCTGTTTTCTCGAGGAGACACACGCGATGAATCTGCAAACCCCTTGTCCGGATTGCGATCCCGCCGACGGCGGGGTAAACCGCCGCGAATTCGTGCGGCTGCTTGGTTCTTCGGCGGCGGCCGTCGCCGCAGCGGGCGTCTTGCCCGCGCGCCTGTCGGCCGACGCGAAGTCGCAGCCGACGTCCGAAACGCTGGTCAAGAAGCTGTACGATTCGCTCTCGGCGGCGCAGAAAGACGAGATCTGTTTCGCCTGGGACTACAACGACGACCGGGGCCTGTTGCGCACGCACGTGTCGAATAACTGGAACATTACCGACGTCTCAAAGCTGAACGTCGCCGGCAGTTTCTTCACGAAAGACCAGCAGGAGCTGATGCGCGAGATATTTCTCGGGCTGTACAATTCGGAGTGGCACGACCGGGTTCTTAAACAGCTTCGCGACGACACCGGCGGCGCGCCGTTCGGGAAGGAACAGACGATCGCCATCTTCGGGACGCCGGGGTCCGGCAAGTTCGAGTTCGTGATGACCGGACGTCACCTGACGATCCGCTGCGACGGTGACAGCACCGATCATGTGGCGTTCGGCGGGCCGATCTTCTACGGGCACGCCGCTTCTGGCTTCAACGAGCAGGTAGGGCACCCCGGCAACGTTTACTGGCCGCAGGCCCAGAAGGCCAACAAGCTGTTCCAGATGCTCTCGGGCAAGCACCGCGAGCAGGCACTGATCGAAGTCGCGCCCGGCGAAAGCCGCGTCGAGTTCAAGGGCAAAAACGCAGCGATTGGCGGGCTCCCGATCGGCGAACTGTCGTCGGACCAGAAAGAGCATGCCAAAGGCGTTCTCAAGGCGCTGCTCGATCCGTACCGTGCCGCCGATCAGAGTGAAGCCGTCAAGATGCTCGAAGCCCAGGGGGGACTCGACGGATGCCGGCTGGCGTTTTTCCGCAAGGCTGCCGACGGGGCTTCGCTCGACCTGGGAGACGATGGGGAATGGGACGTCTGGCGTCTGGAGGGACCGTCGTTCGTCTGGCACTTCCGCGGCGTGCCGCACGTGCACGTCTGGGTGAATGTTGCCGACGACGCGAGTCTCAAGCTCAACGCCAAGGGTTAACCCGCGCAGGTTCCACAGAGAATGCCCCACACCACGCGTCGGCCGGGTCGTGCCATCGCCGCACAAGGACGGACGGGAATGCCTCGAATCTCGGTCAATGAGTCGACCACGTATCACTGGTCGCTTCTGGAGGACGTCACGGGATTCCAGGCGGCCGGCATCCCGGGGATCGGGGTGTGGCGCCGGAAACTGGCGGACTTCGGTGAAGAGCGCGGGGTCGAGTTGCTTCGCGAGAGCAAGCTCGAGGTCACCTGTTTTTCGAGCGCCGGGGGTTTTACCGGGTCCGACGGCCAGACGTTTCGCGAAGCCGTCGACGACGCGCTCGAGGCGCTCAGGCTGGCAGCCGAGATGCGGGCCGGCTGCCTGGTCGTGGTGAGTGGTGCCAAGGCCGGGCACACGTTCAATCATGCCCGACGGCTGGTGCGCGAGGCGCTCGTCGAGCTGGGCGATGCCGCGGCCGCCCACAACCTGCAAATCGCCGTCCAGTTCATGCACCGCCTGCCGGTCGAACGGTGGTCGTTCATCAACACGCTCGACGCAGCCGTGGAGCTGCTGGCGGGATGTCGCCATGCCAGGGTCGGAATGGTGTTCGACCTGTTTCACTTCTGGCGCGAACCGGAATTGTGCCGCCGCATTCCGCAGATCGTACCGTGGATCAAACTGGCGGCGCTCACCGACGCGCGCTTGCCCGCGCAAACCGACGACGACCGCTGCCTGCCCGGCCAGGGTGATCTGCCGCTGGCAGAGATCATCACGGCCCTCGAAAACGGGGGCTACCGCGGCGCTTATGACGTGCAGTTGATCAGCGAGCGTTGCCGCGAATCCGATTACGAATCGCTGCTGGCGGATTGCCGCAAGTCGCTCGGGCAACTCGTCCCGGCGCTGCTGCCAACGGCCGAATCGCCGCCGCGCCCGCACCCGGTTTCCGAAATCGTGCTCGCACCGGCGCCTCCGCAGCGGTAGGTCGTCATCTCGCTCCGCCGAGATGAGGTGTGGACGACGCGCGCGTCGATCCTTTATGCTCATGAAACGCCGTCCAGTACGACGGGCGTCACCGATCCGCTCGAATCTGCGCCTCATGCCTCACACGTTTCTCGGTCTCGATGAACTCGCTGCGCAGCTTGGCAGGGACAAGCGCGAGCTCGAGAAACTCGTGACGCGCGGGCGGATTCCCGGACACCGCGTCGACGGCGCCTGGAGGTTTCACCCCGCCGAGATCAGGCAGTGGCTCGAGCAGGAAATCCGCGGCTACTCAACCGCCGAGCTGGCCGCGGTCGAAGAGTCGCAACGCCACGATGCGGCGGACGGCGGTTCCCCCCTGGCGGCTGTGTTTCACCGCGAAACGGTGCAAGTCCCACTGGAAGCCCGTACGCGCCCCGCGGTGCTCGAAGCGCTGCTCGAAGTCGCGGGCCGCACCTGGCAGATCTGGGAACCGGCCGCGCTCCTTTCGGCAATACTCGAACGCGAAACAGTTATGTCCACGGGATTCGAGAACGGCGTCGCCATTCCCCACCCGCGCAACCCGTTGCCGAGCGCCCTGGGGGCGTCGATTGTCGCGTACGGCCGCACGTTGTCGGGGATTCCGTTCGGCGCGCCGAAGCGGGCGCTGACCGACATTTTCTTCATTGTGCTGTGCCGCGATTCCAAAACTCACCTCTCGGCGCTGGCGCGCCTGGGCCGGTTGCTGCAAGTCCCGAACTTTCTCGACGAGCTGCGGGCTGCGTCCGACAGCAAAACTTCTTATGACGTCATTCGAACGGCCGATGCCAGGTTGGACAGCCAGTGAACGCGCCGCAACTGGAAGAAACTGAGGCCCTGCCATCGGCGCCGGCAGGCGAATCCGGCGCCTGCCCGCCGCCGCTCGCGTGGCAGGACGTGCTGCGGGAATTTCACCTTCAGGCGCACGCCTGGTATCTCGATCGGCCGAACGGCCGCATTTCCGGACGGATGCTGGGATCGGGCCCGCCTCTGTATTTTCTCAACGGGTTTGCCGGCTCGCACGAACTGTATTCGCTTCTGGTCTGGCTGCTGCGCGACGAATTTCGCTGCGTGGTGTTCGACTACCCGGCGCCCGTGCGGGGGAGCCTCACGCTCGATGGGCTCGCCGACGATGTCGTCGCCGTGGCCGACACCTGCGGAGACAGGACTTTCCCGGTGTACGGCAGCTCGTTCGGCAGCCTGGTGGCGCTGGCGGCGATGACGCGCCATCCGGATCGGATCGCGAGGGCCGTTCTCCAGGCGGCGTTCGCCCATCGTCAATTGTCGAGTGTCGAGCGATTCCTGATCTCACTGTGCCATGTGCTGCCGGGCAAGCTGCAGAACGTCCCTGCGCGCATGGCCGTCCAGCGGCAGAATCACCTCCGCTGGTTTCCCCCGTTTGACGCCACGCGCCTGCAGTTTTATCTCGATTGCACAGGCAGAACGACTCTGGCCAATCTGGCCCGGCGGGGAAGCATCGTTCGCCTCTGCGACCTGCGGCCAGATCTTTCTCGCGTCGAGCAGCCCGTCCTGCTGATTCGAAGTGAAGGGGATGGGCGGGTCCTCGCCGACTGTTGCGACGCGCTGGCCCGCGGACTTCCCCATGCGACTGTCGAACATCTGAACGATACCGGTCAGATTCCGTTCCTGACGCATCCACACCGGCTGGCCAAGTTGATCCGCGCGTTTCTCGCGGCCCCACCGGTTTGATGGATGCCCCCGGATTTGGCTGTTGGATTGCAGATTTTCGACCTCAAAGTCGTTAGGATATGCCCCCGCGAGGCCGCATCCCGAATTGCCGCTCGCGAAGACCACGTCGCCCCGATCCCGCATGTCTCACGAATCCGCCGCCCCCCTGGATGTGATCGCCGTCGGAGCGCACCCCGACGACGTGGAAATCGCGTGCGGAGGAACACTCGCGCAGCTCGTGCGGCAGGGGTATCGCGTCGGCATCGTCGATCTCACCGACGGCGAACCGACGCCCGGCAGCCCCGGGCCCGAGGTGCGGCTGGCCGAAGCGGCCGACGCAGCCCGCATTCTGGGAGTTCCGGTGCGGCAGACGCTGGAACTCACGAACCGCCGGCTGTTCGATTCGCACGAAGCGCGGGTCGCCTTGGCAACGGTCTTTCGAAAGCACCGCCCCCAGGTCGTTCTGGGCCTGGCCGGCAAGACGCCGCTGGCCTCGCCCGATCACTACCAGGCGGCGCAGATTACCGACGCCGCGGTGTTTTACTCGCGGCTCAGCAAATGGGACGACCAGTTCGGCGGGCTGGCCGTCCATACGATCCGCAAGCAGGTCTGGTATCCGCTGGGGTTCTCCAGTCTGCAAATCCCGCCGTCGGGAGGCCATTTTATCGTGGATATTGGCGACACCCTCGCAGTAAAATTGCAGGCGATCCGCGCCTATAAGACGCAGTTTCCGCCGACCAAAGATCGCCTGTTTCAGACGTTGGAGGGCCAGAATCGCTTTTACGGCGGAAGTGCGGGCTTCGACGCGGGGGAGTTGTTTCTGTCGTCCGGCACTCTGGGGACGCGCGACCTCGTCAAACTGGTCTGCCCCTGACATACTCATTCTATGACACTCACTCTCACACACATCGCTTAAGGAATTCCGGATCCGTGGCACTCGCAGTTCGTTGGGGCACCGTCAGCATCACGGGAAATTACCGCGAGAACAACGAAGATCGTTGTCTCGCGGATTCCACCGGCAGGTACTTTCTTGTCGCCGACGGCATGGGCGGGCAGTGCGCCGGCGAGAAGGCCAGCGAAATGGCCGTTGAGCTGATCTCCAAGAAGCTTGAACAACTGGTCGACTTCTCGGTGGATGGGAATCAGAAGGTCGTGTCGGCCATCGATCAGGCGGTGACGCATGCCAACGTCGAGATCATGGCCCTCAGCGAGCTCGATTCCAACTACCACAACATGGGGACGACGATCGCCATGATCGTCAAAGCCGGCGAGCGGTTTTACATCGCGGGCATCGGCGACAGCCGGGTGTACCTCGTGCGCGGCGGCAAGATCCAGCGGCTCACGAAAGACCACTCGCTGACCGACGCCCTGCTCGACGCGGGCACGATCACCGAAGAAGAGGCGGCCCGGCACCGGTACAAGAACGTGCTGTACCGTTACCTGGGGACGAAAGACGGGGGGACCGGCGCCAAAGCCCAGCCCGTCGACGTGCAGGCGGGAGACCGCTTCATGATGTGCTCAGATGGCGCCACCGACGGGCTCACCGACAAAGACCTCGAGTCGATCCTGATGTCAAACGCCGATCCGCAACCGGCCGCCGAAGCGATCGTCGCCGCCGCGCAGGCCGCCGGGTCTCGCGATAACATCACCTGCGTGACAGTGTACGCCTCGTAATCGTCGTCTCACTCCGCCGAGACGAGGTTTGTGAGCTCCCTGCAAATCCCCGCAATCAAGCAATGCGGCGTGACGCGCGCAGCTCTGGTTTCGGCAGTCACGGCGGAGCGTGACGACTACGTTACAATGCCTGCAACCGGCATATTCGCCAGAGATTCGCCTGCGGACCGAACCGGCAAATTCTGCTCAATTTCTCGAATTTACTTCGTTGATGGCGTAGAATAGGTGAAGTTGGATACAATTGTCTGAGGTTGGGGGATCAGGCCCCCGGCACACTCTCACTGAAGAATTCGGTCAGAATCCTGCGGAATGACACCGCTTCGTTCACGCTCCTCCACATTGTCGGAGATTTCCAAGATGGCCACGCGCAACCTGTTGACGACATTGACGCTGATCGCAATCGGCTCGCTGAGCTCGGGGGCGGTCTTCGCTCAAGCTCCTGCGGCGGCTCCGGCCGGCCCCCCGCCAAAGAGCCCGTTCGAAACGATGACGACCGGAATGAAAAAGGTCGACGGGATGTGGACGATGTACCACAAAGATCAGCAACTGCTGGTCGACTTGAGCCCGGGGCACCTCAATCAGAATTTCATCGTGCTCACGTCGATTGCGCGCGGGATCAGCAGCGGCCAAGTGCTGGGCGGTATGTCGTGGGGTTTCGGTGATGACGTCATCTGGAGCTTTGCCAAGTCCGGAGAGAAGGTGCATGTGCTGCGCCGCAACGTACGGTTTCGCGCAGCTCCTGGCAGCCCCGAAGCGAATGCCGTAAAACTCGCTTACAGCGACAGCGTGCTGTACGCCCTGCCGATCATGACGACTACGCCCACCGGCGGAATGCTGATCGACATGACCCGCATCTTCATGAGCGACGACGAGAACATTGGCCGATCGATCGGCATGTCATTCGCCTTCGACCGCTCGACGTGGGCCAAGGTGAAGGCCTTCCCGAAGAATGTCGAATTGCAGGTGGCCGCCGTCTATGCCGGCGGACGCGACCTCGACACCGTCGCCGACTCGCGCGGCGCCCAGGTCAACGTGCACTACAGCATCAGCCTGCTGCCTCAGGGAGATTATCGCCCGCGCGTTGCCGACGATCGCATCGGCTATTTCCTGACAGTGCTCAAAGACTTCTCCGACAAGAAAGACGACGAGCACTTTGTGCGCTACATCAACCGCTGGAACCTGCAGAAGGCTGACCCGACGGCCAAGCTGTCGCCTCCGAGGGAACCGATCAAGTTTTACCTGGAAAAGACCGTTCCCATTCATCTGCGCCCGCACGTGCGTGCTGGAATCGAAGAATGGAACAAGGCATTTGCCAAATTCGGATTTTCGAATGCCGTGGAAGTTGAACAGCAGAAAGACGACGCCGATTGGGACCCGGAAGACATCCGCTATAACACGTTCCGCTGGATCACTGCGAACGCGGGTTTCGCGATGGGCCCCTCGCGCGTCAATCCGATGACGGGCCAGATCCTCGATGCCGACATCATTTTCGACGCCGACTTCATGACGTCGTGGAAGCAGCAGTACGAGACGTTCACCGCGGCTGACGCAGCCCAGTTGATGGGCCAGCCGCTGCCTGAAACCGGTCGCAAGCAGGCCGATCCCAATCTCGTTGCCTTCAGCTCGGCGCTGCTGGGCGGCCACCATCATGGCCCGAGTTCCAGTTGCGAATATTGCACGGGAATGCAGCAGCAGATGGGGTTTGCAATGGCCGTGCTGACGACGCGCGGCGACATCGCCGCGCCCGGTCCCGGCCTGCCCGATGACCTCTTCGCCCAGGGCCTCAAGGAAGTGGTCATGCACGAAGTCGGGCACACGCTGGGCCTCAGGCACAACTTCAAGGCCAGCTCGTGGAAGTCGCTGGCAGAAATCGACGACGTCGCCAAGGCGAATGAAGAAGGCACGGTCGCCAGCGTGATGGACTACACGCCGACGAACATCGCTCCCAAGGGGGCCAAGCAGGGATTGTATTATCCGCAGACGATCGGCCCGTACGATTACTGGGCGATCGAATACGGCTATAAGCCGATCGACGGCAACGAAGCGGCCGAGCTGAAGAAGATCGCCGCCCGCAGCGCCGAACCCGGCCACGATTACGCGACCGACGAAGACACGCGCGGGGGGATCGATTCCGACCCGCTCGTCAATCGTTTCGATTTCTCGAAGGATCCCATCGAATTCGCGCGCCGACAGACGAAGAATTCTTCAGAGCTGTGGGCCAAAGTCGTTGAACGCGCCGTGGGAGAGGGCGACGGTTATCAGCGGGCCCGCCAGGCGTTCGGCATGCTGATGGGCGAATACTGGCGCACACTGTCGTTCGTGGCCCGGTTCCCAGGCGGCATCTACGTGCATCGCGACCACAAGGGCGACCCGAACGGAAGGCCCCCCTTCCGGGCGGTCGAAGCCGCCAGGCAGCGCGACGCGATGAAGCTGATCAACGAATCGGCCTTCCATCTGCCGGCCTTGCCTCCGCCGGACGTGCTGAACGCCCTGGCCTCCACCCGCTGGAGCCACTGGGGCCTGCGTGAGCCGCGCCGGCTCGATTACCCGCTTCACAGCCAGATCGACCTGATGCAGGGGAACATCCTGTCGCAGCTTCTGTCGACTTCCACGCTGTCGCGACTGCACGACAGCGAAGCCAAGCAGCCCGCCGACGCCGACGTCTACACGTTGGCCGAGCACCTGCGCTCGATCGTCGAGGGCATCTTCGGTGAGTGGCGCGAGGCCCCCAAGCCGGGCGAATACTCGAACCGCAAGCCCTACATTTCCAGCCTGCGGCGGAACCTGCAGCGGACAGGGCTCAAGCGCCTGGCAAATCTCGTGAACTCCTCGGGCTCGAATATGCTCATCGTGCTCCTGGGCGGTGGGGGTGGCGGCGCTCTTCCCGAAGACGCCCGCACGCTGGTGCGGATGCACCTGACCGACATGGACAAGCAGATCACGGCCATCCTGTCGGCGGCCGATGTCAAGCTCGACGATTATTCCAAGGCTCACCTGCAGGATTCGCAGGAACGCATCCGCAAGCTGCTTGCGATGCAGCTGATCACCGATTCGATTGATTGAACGTGATGTTGGCGCCGCCGGCATCATGGCGGCGACGAAAAGTACGTTTCAATTCGGAATGCCCGCCCACGGGAGGCAATTTGCCTCCCGTGGGTTTTTCGCTTTCGCATCCTGAATTGTGCGGGTGGGAAGTCCGGATTGTTCAATCAGTGTTTCCTCGTTGACGCGTATTGCATAGATTGCGGCAGTCGATTTGCCCTTGAGGAGTTCATCGTTTCTGATTCGGTTCCATGCGCCGCCCGATCATTTACGCCGCGTTGATTCTTCCCGTGCTCGCGCTCGCCTGGGGCGTGAGCCTGGGGACGTTTCCGCTGGGCGTGCCCGGTGAATGGGAGTGGAGCCGAGTTGTCCCCTCGGATTCGCTGTTCCTGGCGCTGCTGCCGGCGCTCGTGGGGGCAGGTCTCTATGTCGGATTCGCCTGGCTCGGCGCGCAGTCGATTTCGCGCTGCGGCCGGCGCGGCACGGCGGCCTGGCTCGGCGGTCTGGCGGCGGCCGGTTTCGCCTGGCTGTGGGTTGCCCAGGAATCGGCCCCCGAGAATTTTCAGTTGTCGAAAGCAGCCTGGGTGCTCTACTACCGCGGGCCGTCGGGGTATTTTTCAGAGGCCCGCGACCTGGCCGGCGACCTGCCGCAGTACCTTGCCGGCTACGAGCGGAAGATGACCGAGGGAGATGTGCTGCACATCGGCACCCATCCCCCGGGGCTCGTCGTCGCGATGCGCGGCCTGATCGGGCTGTGTCGCAGCGCGCCCGAACTCGTCGACCTTCTGGCATTCACCGAATCGGCCTCGGCACGGGCGGCGTTCGATGAACTCAAGAAGCGCGAGCCCCTGGCACCGATCGATCGCGCTGTCCTGTGGCTGGCGTTTCTGCTGGTTCAGGCGTGCGCGTCGCTCACCGTCATTCCTCTGTTTGGACTGTGCCGCATGTCGTGCAGCCGCCGCGCGAGCTGGCAGGCGACAGCCTTCTGGCCGGCGGTCCCCGCGCCGTCCGGCTTCAGAAAGAGCTGATCGTTCGCTGGCGCCAGACC
>JACQFH010000345.1 GCA_016200145.1 Planctomycetia bacterium
GGCGGCTCTCGATGTCGAATTACCGCGGCCGGCCGCTCGTGCTGATTTTCTACCTGGGCCACCAGTGCCTCCACTGTGCCGAGCAACTGCAGGCGTTTGCTCCGTTAACACTGGAATTCGAATCTGCGGGGATCTCGATTGCAGCCCTCAGCACCGACGATGACGCCGGGCTGGCAAAATCGATCGAGAATTACAAATCGGGGATGTTTCCGTTCCTGCTGGCTTCGGATGCGGGCCTGGAATCCTTCAAGGCTTATCGGGCCTACGACGATTTCGAGTCGCGGCCGTTGCACGGGACGTTTCTGATCGACGCCGCCGGCCTCGTGCGCTGGCAGGACATCGGATTCGAGCCGTTCCGCAATGCGCGATTTATGCTGAACGAAGCCCGTCGCCTGTTGGCGCTGTCGGGCGCCAAGCCCGCCGCCCCCCAAGCCGCCGGCGCCGTGCCCTGAGTGGGTCACGGCACCGAGGTGTCGGTGGTGTCCCAGGGGGGGAACGGGCCGGTGAGTTCGAGGGATTTGCCGTCGCGCAGAACCGTGAGACGGACTTTGTCGCCGGGCGCGTAGCGGCGGAGCAGGTCGGATTTGAAGTCGTCGAGCGTCCGCTCGTCACTGCGACCGGCCAGCGACACGATCAGGTCCCCCTTCTCGAGACCCAGGTTGCCGGCGAGGCCCCCGCCGCGGAGCGATACGACCTTGATCGCCAGCCTCCCGTCCGGCAGTTTCGCGGTGCGGCGTTCCTCCCGGCCCAGCGCGTAACCCAGAAACCCCAACGGCAATGGCACGCTGCGGAGCGATTTGCGCCAGCCCAGATCGGTCTTGCGCCAATCCGCGTGGAAATCCAGTTTGATGCTGACAGGTTGTGATGGCTTCGATCCGGCGGCGCGCAGCGCTGTGACGACCACCGACCGCTTTTCGACGACGCGGTGCAGCGCCCAGCGGAAATCCTGTTCGGACCGCACAGGTACGTCGTCCACACGGGTCACAACGTCGCCGGGCGCCAAGCCACCTTTTGCCGCAGGAGACTCCGGCACGACGGCGTCCACACGATGACCGTGGGCCAGATCGAAATTGATGCCCACATTGTCAGGCAGCGGGAAACCGAAGATCGAATCGCGCGAAAACTTCCCGTCGTGGAACGACTGCAACGCGCGGTATTCCGCGATCTGGTGGCAGTGCACGCATCCCTGATGCCCGGCTTTGAGGAGCGGAATATCTTCCGGCGTGGTCTTCGATCGCGGGGCCGGCTGCAGATCGGCGTCGCTCCGGCTCTCGGGGCGCCGGCGGCGCTCGTGCGCCACAAGGACTTCGTTCATGGTGTGCTGCAGCGAGGCGACGGAATGACGGCCGTCGGCGCTCTTCTCGTCGCGACCGCCGTAGCGGCTGTAGACGTTGAGATTGGCGTCGAGGAAGAAAGCCTGCCACGTGGTGTCGTAATCGAATTCGAATCGCGCCAGGTCGACGCCGTTCATGCCCGTCACGCGGACGCATTCGAAGCGCGCACGGAGGGCCTTGATCCCCGGGTCGTCATGGGCAACCTGCCCATCCCACGTCCAGCAGTCGGGTCACCTCACGCAGCGGAAGACGACGAACAGCGGCTTACCCGATTCGCGCGACGCCTGAGCGGCGCGGTCGAGATTGTCGTGCCAGCGCAGAACTTTGTCCTGTGCCGATGCCGGCATGGGCAAGGCCAGCACGCACGCCGAGACGAGAAGAATGAGACCGTTGAGCGGCGCGAAACACAATCGGTGCTGCATTTTATTGACGAATGTCTAATGACGAATGTCTAATGAAATCCGAAAAACGAAATCCGAAATGCACGATGCATCCGCCTGAGGCGCGAACCCAATCTCGAATGAAAATGCAAACCGCGCGGTCAGTTTGCAAACTCTTGTTCTGTTGCGGATTCACCCGCCCCCCCCTTCCCCCCCTTGCTAAGGGGGGGGAGTATCGCGCTTCCATCCTCCATCCGCCATCTTCTATCCTCCATCCTCTTCGCCCTTCTCTTCTCGCTCTTCTCTCTTTGCTCTTCGACTTTTCGACACCTTCGACCCTTTGGACTACACGTCCGTATGGGCCTTGCTGCGGGCGATCGCCCGGTCACTTTTTTTTTGCTCGCCAGGCCCGCCGAGCATTCGCGTGAGCCCTCCAAACCGTCCCTGAAACAGCATCACGAGATACGCCGGGACGAGCAGCGGCCGGACCACGAACGTATCGAGCAGCACGCCGAACGCCAGGGCAAAACCGAGTTGCTGCAGGCCCACCAGCGTCCCGAACATGAGCGACATGAAGGTACCCGCCATGATGATGCCGCAGCTCGAGATGATCGTACCGGTGCGGAACATGGCAATGCGGATGCCCTCGACGGGGCCGTGCCGCTCCTGCTCCTCGGCAATGCGGGTCATCAGAAAGATGTTGTAGTCCTCGCCGATGGCCATCAGGATCGTGAACAGGAACATCGGGACTTTCCAGTCGAGCCCGGCGAATCCGGACGGGTCTTGCAGATAATAGAACGCAAACGTAACCCCCAGCGTCACGAAGTAGCTGAAGAACACGCTGACGATCAGGTACAGCGAGATGAACGATTTTCGCCAGCCGAGCAGCACGACGAGGATGGCGAACACCGACACGAGCACCAGAAGGTCGATGCGGATCTGGTCTTTATCGGTGACAGTCTTCAGATCGCGGATGCTGGCCGTCGGCCCGACGTAATGAAACACCAGGTTGCGGATCGATCGGGCGAACGCGGGATCGACGTGCGTGGCCGGCTGCCATTCTTCGCCGTCTCCGCCAGGCGGATCGTTGCCCGCCGCGTTCCTGTCGCGATTATCGCCTTGCCCCGCCTCGGCGTCGCGCTCGGGCTGCTGCTGATCCTTCCCCTCTGGAGTTTTTCCCTCGGCTGCGTAGCTGACCTCTTTGACGGCCTCGATGAAGGCGCGTTCGACGGCATTCAACTGGTCGATGCTCTCGCGGGCGAACGGGTCGTCTTTGAAGACGACGTCGATCCGCGCCACGCGCCCCTTCAGCTCGTCGACCGGGCTCACATAATAGCGCTTGGCCCTGCGCTTGATCCCCTGCCCCGGGAGGCCCTCCAGCGGATAATTCAACCCCATCGGAGCGTCGAGATACCGCACGTCGGAAATTCCCAGTTCGTCCCGCCGCGCGATGACGTCGTCCATCAATTCCGACAGCACAGCCGTCCCCGCGCGCGTATCAAAAAAGCCTTCACCCGTCTCCGCATCAGCCTGGTCGTTGCGGACCAGAATCGTCAGCGGACCGGTGTAGCCTGCGGGAAAGTGCTCGCCAACTGCCTTTGTTCCCTCGACGCTCTTCTTGGTGACCGGAAGCTCGCTGAGCAGACCATAACTGAGATATTCGTAACGCGCCACGCCCAGGACGGCGAACGGCGTCATCACCAGCACGCACACCGCCACGATTCGTCCCGGATAACGCAGCAGAAAATCGCCGACCCATTCCCAGAGAAGCTGGATCTTTCCGCGGGGAACCAGGCGATTGAACAATGCGGTTCCCGTGCGCGTCCCGGCTTCCGAAGGAATCCTTTCGGTTCTCACGTAGGGCCAGAAAGCCGACCGGCCGAAAAACCGCAGCAGCGAGGGCGTAAGAGTCAGCGATGCCAGCAGCCCCACGCACAGGCTGAGTGAAATCCCGATGCCCGCCTCGCGAAATTTCCCGAACTGGGCGAAGACCATCATGCCAATGCCGCAGATCACGGTGAGGGCGCTGGCCGTCACCGCGTCTCCCACCTGGGCAATTGTCGCGTTCAGCGCCCTGGGCAGTGGCAGACCGCGATCGATCTCCTCTTTGTACCGGGCGATCAGGAACAGGCAATAGTCCACCCCCGTCCCATACGTCACAACCGTCATGTACACTTCCATACCGAAGAAGATCCGGTAATCCAGCCCCGGAATCTGCGTCAGGAAAATCACCAATGCCTTGGCGATCGAAACGGAAACAAACACGACAATCAGCGGGATGCCCGCCAAAGCCGGCGCCCGGTAAATCAGCGCCAGTAGGATCACGACCAGGACGATCGTCGCCGAATCGGTCTTGCGGGCGCTTTCCTGCCCCGCGATGAGCATATCGCGGCCTACCGTCGCCGTGCCGCTCATTGCCAGTCCGAGGCCGGTGGGAATCAGTTTCTGCTCGGGGAGTTCGGTCTCCAGCAGCGCCTGGACCTCGTCGACGATGGGCACGTTGCCCCATTCCAGGAACTCCCGGCGCAGCGGCATGATGACGAGCGACGCTTCCTGGTCTTCGCTGTCGAGTAGTCTTCCAGCCCGCTTATCCTTGCGGGTCATGATCTGCAAGGGCGCGGGATTGCCGGGGTCGGTCTCGTCGCGAATCTTGTCGAGACGCGGATTGTCGCGAATCTTTTCCAGGCGCGGCTTAAGGACTTCTTCAATGAACTCGTGATCTTCTTCCAACAGGGGCTGGTGTCTGCGTTCGACGACGATCACGATGCTGCTTTTCAGCAGGTCTTCGGGAAAGGCATTCGCCAGAAGCCTTTCTCCGATAAGGCTTTGCATCTCGGTGGGAAGGAAGGCAAATTCCCCGTCGGTGGCCGCCTCGCGAAAATCGGGAATTTTCCAATTGAACAACCCGTTCCACCAGTGGTGGTGGACCCCCTGAGACGCCACGCAGCCCAGCAACCAGATCACGATCAGGATCTGCCACCGTCGCTCAATGAACTTGCCGAGCCGTTCGAACATGCGTCCTCAACCTGAAGGAAATGAACCAGTTACCGTAACGAACGCTGGAATAAGCGTCAACGACCCGGAAAGGGCCTGTTCGCGTCCGCAACCACTGACGAGATGCCCTCACCCCTGACGCCTTCCCGCTCCGGCTCCACCGCGCGCTCGACCGTCGATCGTCGCTCCCCTATAATTTTGGACCGGAACGCATTCACCTGATCATTTTCGCCTGTTCAACGCTCCTCCATGCAGATCGTTCTTTATCCACACCCGGCACTCAGATTCAAATCGGTGCCGGTCACGCAAATCACACGCGAGCTGCGCGAGACCGTCCGCGAAATGTTCGACCTGATGTACGCCGCCGAGGGAATCGGCCTGGCGGCCAACCAGGTCGGCCTTCCCTACCGGCTGTTCGTCCTGAACCTGACCGGCAAGAAAGAAGAACCCGATCAGGAGCACGTCTTCATCAACCCTGAAATCGTCAAGCGCAAAGGGAGCCAGGAAGCCGAAGAGGGCTGTTTGAGCTTTCCGAAAATGTACGGTCAGGTCAGACGCGCGGGGGAGATTGTCGTGGAAGCCTTCGACCTCGATGGTCAGGGGTTCGAGCTCTCGATCGACGACCTGGCCAGCCGCGCGATTCAGCACGAGACCGACCACCTTGATGGAAAACTCTTCATCGACCGCCTGAGCGAAGCCGACCAGCGCGAGGCGGAGTCGAAAATGCACGATTTCGAGTCTCATTTCCGGCGCCAGCAGGAGCTGAAAGTCGTTCCCTCAGACGCCGAGCTGGAAGCCGAACTGCGCCGGCTGGCTGAATCGCAAAGGCCACCTCAGTGACGCCGCTCCGCCTCGTCATGATGGGGACCGGGGACTTTGCCGTTCCGACATTCGAGTCGCTGTACGGAACGCCACACCAGGTCGTCGGGCTGTTCACGCAGCCCGATCGCGTCGGCCGCGGACATCACCAGAGCCTGCAAAACGCAATGAAAGTAGTGGCTCTGCGGCACGAAACGCCGGTCTTTCAACCCGAGATCATCAATCGCCCGGAGGCGCTCGCCGACTTGCGAAATCTGAATCCCGACCTGTTCGTTGTGGCCGCGTACGGGCAGATCCTGTCGGAAGAACTGCTGGCGATTCCCCGATCGGGTTCGATCAACGTGCACGCGTCGCTGCTGCCCAAATACCGCGGCGCGTCGCCGATCGCCACGGCGATTTTGAATGGGGAATCCGAAACCGGCGTGAGCATCATTCAGATCCTGCCGCGGCTCGACGCCGGACCAATCCTGGCCGTGGCCCGCACTCCGATCGGCCCGCACGAAACCGCCGGCGAGTTGGAAGTCCGCCTGGCGCGTCTGGCGATTGACCTGGTGCCCGGCGTTCTGGAACAGATCGCCTCCGGCAAGCTGAAGCCGGTCCCCCAGACTGAAGCGCTTGTCACCCGCGCGCCCAAGCTCAAGAAGGGGACAGGCGCGATTGACTGGATGAAATCGTCTGCCCAGATCGACTGTCACATTCGCGCCATGCAGCCCTGGCCGAATCCGTTTACGTACCTGCATTCGCCCGGCAAACCGCCGCAGCGCCTGCTGGTTCTGGCTGCCCGTCCGCTCGCCGACGCCGCACCGGTCGGGGTTCTGCCGGGAACTCCTCTTCCCGGCGATGGCCAGCGTCTCGTGGTTGCGACCGGCTCCGGAAGCGTCGAAATCCTGAAGCTGCAACCCGACGGCAAACGACCGATGACCGCCGCAGACTATCTCCGCGGCCGCGCGGTGACGCCCGACGACCGGTTCGGGCCCGAATCGACATCCGCAAGGCCGGTTGTTTAACCGCGACCCGGGTACCGCCGCGAATAGCGGTGGTCGGAGCGCGTATCGCAGGCTGGTAATCCGGGATTGCGCCTTGGTCCTCGAAGAAAAGCGCGTTACGGAAAATCGCGGATCTGCAACGTCGGTTGCACAGGATTGAGAGTCTAACGACGTTCGATTCGCGCTCGCCTCCGGGTCGCGGTTAAACGATGTATGGAACGGCTCGCGTGGCAGTTGCTGAAAAAACTTGCATTCGCGCGGGAACAAACATGTGATGCACGTCGCAGAGGCCGTCCTCGTAAGTCGAATGATTCTCGGCCGTTGTGCATCGGAAACCGCAGCCCTGAACGGGCGACGCGGTCCCGTTGGCACGCGGTTTGCCTGAATTGCCCATCGACGATTGCAAAGCGCTCGATTCGACTTTGCAAAGGAACGGACTCGATGCCCCTGCTCGACTCGGAGACGCGGAACGCTCATTCTGCAGCGCGACAACTGAACGCCGGCGATCTGTCGCCTCGATTCAGGCCCGCTGATTTATCGTTTGCGGCCGATCGGCCTGTCGCGATGTCGCTGATCACCTCGGTCGCGCTGCCGTCGCCGCCGCGGGACGTGCATCTGGCGTTCTCGGCCCTGTGGCTGATGATCGCCTGTGTTTCGTCGGTCGACACTTATCTGAC
>JACQFH010000346.1 GCA_016200145.1 Planctomycetia bacterium
CGGGTTGTACTCGTTCGGTCCGCAGACGGTGATCTCGTACACCGTCGGCGAGACGCCGATTCTGGAAATGCCGGCCCGCGGCGCTGCGGAGGGCCGGGGGGTCACTGCACCCATTTCGGCCCGGATGTTGCGTATCGGTCCCCGTGCTGCCGCACTGACTCTGCTGGTGGCGACGCACGCCGATCGGCAGGCCAAGTTGCGCGTGTCGCACGTCGCCGATGGCCCCCGAAGGACTGACGTGGCCTTACTCTCGGCTGAGGGCCCAGGCGACAGGCCGCGCGGCGTGTCGGAAACTACCACAATCGCTGCTGGCGTCCTCCCCGCGATTCCACGCGCCGTTTGGAAGGGGACCGACGACGGGCGGCTGCTGTTGACGATCCCTGCGGGAAACGAGCCGCTGGAATTCACCGTTTGGCATACGCGGTCGCCGGCCGCAAACTCCGAGCGCGTGCTGGCCGAAGTCGCCTGGCGGTCATTCGGAACGCCGGTCAATTTCGAACAGTTCACGCGCGGCGGGCCGCGACGCTGGCCTGCGATTCTGACGACGCGCATCTCGTTGCTGCCGGGCGACGGCCCGTTTGCCGTCGACGTGCTGGCGCATCCGGCCGACAACCCCTGGCTCGCGCAAATGCGATTCACCGGGCTCGATTTCTTCGACGATGGCGATACCCTCGCCGCGTGTACCTGGGACGGTGACGTGTGGCTCGCGCGGGGCCTGAAGGGGCTCGCCCGCGAAGCGAAACCGAACGGGGCGCCAGACGCGCCCGTCGAGCTTGCCTGGCAGCGGATTGCCAGCGGCCTGTTTCAACCGCTGGGATTGAAAATCGTTGCCGGCAAGATCCATGTCACTTGCCGCGACCAGCTGGTCGTGCTGCACGACCTGAACGGCGACGGCGAAACCGACTTCTACGAGAACCTCAACAGCGATCATCAGGTGACCGAGCACTTCCACGAGTTCGCCATGGGATTGCAGACCGACGACGAGGGGAATTTCTACTACGCGAAATCGGCGCGGCACGCGCTCCCCGCGCTCGTGCCGCACCACGGGACGCTGCTGCGAGTCGCCCGCGACGGTTCGCGCACCGAAATTGTGGCGAACGGATTCCGCGCCGCGAACGGCGTGTGCCTGAACCCCGACGGATCATTCATCGTCACCGACCAGGAAGGGCACTGGAATCCGAAAAACCGCATCAATCGCGTCACGCCAGGCGGATTTTACGGCAACATGTTTGGGTATCACGATCGAACCGATGCGTCGGACAGCGCGATGGAGCAGCCGGTCTGCTGGATCACTAACCGTTTCGACCGGTCCCCCGCCGAGCTGCTGTGGGTGACGACCGAGCGCTGGGGCTCCTTGCGAGGGAGCCTGCTGAACCTGTCGTATGGCTACGGAAAGATCTACGTCGTGCCGCACGAAAACGCTGGCGGACAATGGCAGGGGGGAATGTGCGATTTGCCGCTGGCGGCATTTCCCACGGGAATCATGCGCGCTCGGTTTCATCCGCACGACGGCCAGCTCTACGTGTGCGGGATGTACGCCTGGGCGGGCAGCGCGACACAGCCCGGCGGCCTCTATCGCGTACGGTACACAGGCCGGCCGGTGCATGTGCCGGTGAAACTGCACGCGCGGCGCGGGGGCTTCGACATCACGTTCAGCGACCGGCTGGAGCCGGCTGCGGCCGGCGATGCCCGGCGTTTCGCTCTCAAAACGTGGGGACTCAAGCGAACGGCCAACTACGGCTCAGAACACTTCGACGAGCGACCGCTCGCCGTGGCCTCGGCGAGCCTCGCGGACGACGGCCGCACGGTGCGGCTCGAACTGCCCGATATCCGTCCGACGTGGTGCATGGAAATCAAGTACTCGCTGCGCAGCGCGGAAGGCACGCCGGTGAATGGAACGATCCACAACACGGTCCACCGGCTGGCCGAATGACAAAAGCACAAAATTCAAATGTCTAAGGAAAACAAAAAGCTGAAACCTCGAAACACCGAGAACTTTCAGTTTCGGGTTTTTGAATTTCGGATTTCCTTAGACATTAGAATTTCGGTTTTCGGATTTCCGCCGCACAGGACGGGGACGACTTTGAAGAACAGGATCTTTCCGAGCAACAGATCGCAGCAGCACGGCTCATGGTGGCCAGCCATGTGCAATCTCGCGGATGTTGGTTAAGGAATCGTGATCTTCGAGGACATTTCGTTCGTCTTAATTATTGGGGTATGATACGATTTCGTGCGATTGCTGAATTCGCTCCAAAGCGCCAAACCGACGTCATAGAACCTGATATGGCACAGCTTGCTCCCGACGTTGATCAGCAAACACATCCTGCCCCAAGATCAAAAGGCGCACAGCACTGGAATACAGTGCAATTTGTCTTGGCGCTGCTCATCACCGGTGCGTTCGTAGGCTATTTGATGCTGGCCCCGTCGAGCAAGCAGTCTTCCGGGACCAGCGTCGGACCGCGCCCGAATGACGTTGTGAGGTCTGTGGGACCATATCTTGTGTACGTTCAGCCGGGCCACGTCGTTGAGAAAAAACTCCACGTATCGGAGGCCCAAGCGAGTCGAATTACCGTTCCGATGGCAAAAGTCACCGGGACGGTTGTCGCCAGCCTGCGGCCCGGACGCGACAAGGGTCCCACTGAGTGGCAATTCAATGCCCCCGACGTGCTGACGAATTTCACCGAATGGCAAAAGGCGCGGCATGATATCGAATTCAACGAAAAGCGTCTGGCCACAGTCCACAAGCTCGTCGATGCCAAAGTGAAGTATCTCAAAGCCTTGGAAGAACGCGCAATTGCAGCGGGAGCAAAAGGCGCAGTTCCGGAGCGGGCGGTGCGAAGCGCAGTGATGGACACCCTCCAGGCCCAGCTCGAAGGCGAGAAAGACGTGTACGATGCCGAGACCGCGCTGTGGCTGGCCCAGCGCGCAGAATCCTCTGCAACGCTGCAATTGGAACAGTCGGGAATTGAAACCGACCTTCTGGTGTCTGCCACACCGGACGTAGACATCGTTATGGCCGATGTGCCAGTCGGTATCCAGTCGCGAGTCAAAGTAGGACAAAGCTGTGAAGCGAGGTTTTTTGGGATTTCGGGCCAGGTTTTCACCGGCAAAGTGAATGGCATTGTGCAAGTCATGTCGAAGGAACGCCGGTCGTTGCGTGTCCTGTTCGTCATTCATGATCCCGATGATCAGCTTCGCCCCGGTATGTTCGCGGAAATCGGACTCGGCACCGACGCCCGCGATGCGCTGCTCGTTCCCATCGAAGGAGTCGTTCATGTTGGTCGAGACGACTTCGTGCTCGTGGCGACCTCCGAGCCAGGGGTCTGGCGGGTCACCGACATTCAGACCGGCGAGCCGCGCGGTCATGAAGTCGAGATTCTCCACGGGCTCACTGCTGGCGACCGGGTACTGGGGGAGGGCGCGATCCTGCTGAAGCCGCTGATCGTGCGTTCGCTGCAGTTGGCCGCAAGCGAAACGGAACCGAAAGTCACGCCATGATTGCGACGCTCATTCGCACGGCGCTCTCGCAAAGGTGGCTCGTGCTGGGCCTGGCGATGCTGTTGATAGGTTACGGCGTGCATGCGTATCGTCAGCAGGCGATCGACGCCTACCCGGATATCTCGTCACAGATGGTGCAGATCATCACCGTCTTTCCGGGCCGCGCCCCCGAAGAAGTCGAGCGGCAGGTGACGATTCCCGTCGAAAACGCCGTGCTCGGACTGCCGCGTATCGAAACAGTCCGCTCCCGGACGATTTTCGGACTGTCACTGGTGCAGATGATCTTCGAGGAAGGCACAGAAGCGTATTGGGCGCGGCAGCGGGTCGCCGAAAAGATCGGAGAAATTGCATTGCCGGAGGGGGTTAGTCCCGTACTCGGCCCGCTGGCCACAGCTTATGGCGAGATCTACCGCTACGAACTCGTTTCGGAAGACGTTAACGATCTCATTGAACTGCGGACGCTTAACGACTGGGTGGTCACGCGCCGCCTGAGGCGCGTCCCGGGGGTCGCCGATGTGGCCAATTTCGGCGGTTACCAGAAACAATTCGCCGTGACGTTCAGTCGGGCGCAGCTTGGGCTGTACGGCCTCACGCTGGCCGACATTGAAGAGGCCATTACCAAGAACAACGCCGCCGGCGGGGGCAGTGTGATCTCGCGCGGC
>JACQFH010000305.1 GCA_016200145.1 Planctomycetia bacterium
CATGAATTCGTGCGGATTCAACTGAATCCGACGGAATTATGGATTCGCCCCAGACCGATTTTGGTCTACCGGCCGGCCGAGATTCGCCAGAAAACCAGGAGGCCGGCCATGATAAATGCTCCGATCACGATGCCGATGACGCACCCCAGACCGCAACTCGACAGATAGCCCACGGCTCTCGCGGGAGGCGTAATCGGCTGTGCCAGGTCGAATCGTTCGCCACAATGCCGGCACACCCGCGCGCCCGCATCAAGCGCGCCACCACAAACCGGACACGACGATGCAACACGATTTTCCATGCACTATTCTCGCCCCATCTTACCAACGACGTACCCATTCACGTGCACGCGCACCCGGGGGACTTACGTCCCCGGCTCGCCGGCGCGCTCAAGCCCGCACTTCAAACAGCAGCGGTTCGCCGCGCAGGCCGCGCAACAGATTTTCGATCGAGATGTCGGCCATCTGCTGGCGCGTCTGCACCGTCGCCGATCCCAGATGCGGAGCAATCGTCACGTTATCCAGCTTGAGCAGCGGGTGATTCCGCGGCAGCGGTTCCGGATCGGTGACGTCCAGGGCCGCGGCCAGGATCCGGCGCTCGGTGAGCGCCTCAGTCAGGGAAGCCGTATTGACGATCGGCCCGCGGGCCACATTGATCAGCGTCGCCGTCGGCTTCATCAGGGCGAGCTGGTCGCGACCGATCAGGCCGCGCGTCGCCGGCGACAGCGGAACCGACAGCACGACATAATCCGAGATTTTCAGCAACTCTTCGAAACCGATGTAGCGGGCCTCGAGCGCTGCATCCCCCTCGGGCCGCGTTCGGCGGTTGTGATACACGACCGTCATGTCGAAAGCGCGGGCCCGGCGCGCAATCTGCCGGCCGATGCGCCCCAGCCCGACGATTCCAATCGTTGCGTCGTGCACTTCGCGGCCGAGCATGTAACCGGGGTCATACACGGTAAACCCCGGGCTGCGCGCGTAGCGGTCTCCCTCGACGAGCCGCCGCGCGCTGGCCAGCAACAGCGTAAACGCCATGTCGGCGGTCGCCCCGTCGAGGACACCGGGGGTGTTCCCGACCGGAATTTTTCGCGCGGCGACATCCGCCAGCACTATGTGGTCGACCCCGACGCCGTAATTGCTGATGATCCGCACTCCCGGCAGCCGGTCCAGCATCCCGCCATCGACGCGCGGATGGCCGTAGGTATAGATGCCGGCAACCGGCTCGGCGGAGCCGTCGAGCGCGACCTGCCACGGGAGAATTTCGACGTGCTCGCTGAGGCGCGCATTGATTTCCGCGGCGAGAGGGCCATCGGCAGTAACTCTGGGTTTCGGCATCGGGATTGTCCTCACGATAGACCTGTCGGGCGTTCTGTTATAACCTGCTGATCTGGTTCTGCGAACCTTCAGCTCGGAGAGTTTACGCATGCTGCCGCTCGGGAATTCGCGTCGGACTTCGCGCGTTCTACATCTTGTCTTCATTCCGCTGATCGCGGTCGCATCTCGAGCTTCCGCCGGGCCGCTGATCGCGCCCGAGCCGGCCCTGACGCCGGCGGAAGAAGCGACGAAATTCCATCTCCCGCCCGGCTTCGAAATTCAGCTCGTTGCCAGCGAGCCCGAAATTCAGAAGCCGATGAATCTGAATTTCGATTCGCGCGGGCGTCTGTGGATCAGCCATTCGTACGAGTATCCATTCCCGGCCAAGAATCCCGAATTCGCCCGCGACGCGATCACCGTTCTCGAAGGGATCGGCCCCGACGGCCGCCCGGCGAAGATCTCGCGATTCGCCGACAAGCTGAATATCCCGATCGGCGTGCTCCCCCTGTACGACGGGAAAGAGGCGATCGCCTGGTCGATTCCTCACATCTGGAAGCTCCGCGACACCGACGGCGATGGCGTCGCCGACCAGCGCGAGATCATGTTCGGCTCATACGATTACGTCGATACGCACGGCAACCAGAATGCGCTCAAGTTGGGAATGGACGGTTGGGTGTACGCGAATCACGGGTTCCGCAACGATTCCAAAATCCGCCGCCACGGAGACGGTGAAGTCGTGTTACACCTGAACTCCGGCAATACGTACCGCTTCCGCCCCGATGGTTCAGAAATCGAGCAGTATTCGTGGGGACAGGTGAATCCGTTCGGCTCGTGCTTCGATCCATTTGGAAACTTCTTCACGGCCGACTGCCACTCCAAGCCGATTTCGCTCGTGCTGCGCGGCGGAACGATCGAAAGCTTCGGCAAGCCGCACGACGGCCTGGGGTTCACGCCGGCGATCACTGGCAACGACCACGGTTCGACCGGCGTGGGGGGGATCGCCTGGTACGAAGCACCGCATTTCCCGCCGGAATACCGCGGCAACATGTTCGTCTGCAATGTCGTGACGAACCGGGTTCACCGTGACGTACCGCAGTGGCGCGGGTCAACTCCCTGGATCGAGTCCCCCGAGGATTTTCTGACGTGCGATGACTTCTGGTTTCATCCGGTCGACGTGCAGGTCGGGCCCGACGGGGCGCTGTACATCGCCGACTTCTACAACTGCATCATCGGCCACTACGAGGTGGACATCAACCACCCGCGCCGCGATCGACACCGCGGCCGCGTCTGGCGAATCGTCTGGAAGGGGCTCGACGGCAAGGGCGCCCCGCCGCCGCCTGCCGCCGATCTGACGGCCCTCAAGACCGCCGATCTGTTCGGAAAGCTGTCGGACCCGAGCCTGCGCGTGCGCACCACGGCGACCAACGAACTGACGCAGCGCCCCGACTTCGCGTCAGAGCTGCAGAAACAGCTCGCCCGGCCGACCGATGGCCCGCGGCGGGCCGTCCATCTGATCTGGGCGGGATTCCGCAACGGCCGAGTTCCCGACGAAGAGGCGCTGCGCCCGGCCTGGCCGCACGCCGTCGTGCGGGCCAACTGGCTGCGGGCTGTGGCCGAGCTCGCCGACTGGTCCGATCAGCATGCGGCCAAAGTTCGCTCCCTTCTGGCCGACGACGATCCGCAGGTGCGGCGCATTGCCGCGGAAGCCCTGGGCCTGCATCCGGAGTTCGGGAACATTTCGTTTCTCATCAAACTCTGGGATGACGCCCCCGCCCGGGATGAAATGCTGATTCACGCCGTGAAGATCGCACTTCGGAACCAGATGCGATCGGAACAGATCGCCGGCAGACTCGTGGAGCTCAAGCTCGCCAGGCCCGACGCAGAAAGACTGGCCGAGGTCGCGCTGGCCGTCTCGAACGAATCGGCCGCGTGGTTCGCCTTCGAGACATCGCGCCGGAACGACGCCGCGCCTGAGGTCCTCGAGCGCAGTCTCGCCCATCTCGCACGGCATGCCGCGCCGTCAATGGTGAATGAAGCGGCGGATTTTGTGCAGACGACATATCGCAACGACCTGCGGCAGCAATTGACGCTGTTTCAGGCGGTTTACGGCGGCCTCACGCAGCGCGGCTCGTCGATTGAACCCGAATCGCCTCTGGGAAAATGGGGCACGTCGCTGGCGAGCGCGGTGCTCGACCCACGGGAACGTCCGGCCCCCTCGTGGAGCGTCCATCCGCTGACGAATGACTCGGCCGACCGCCCCTTCCAGAATCCCTGGGGGGTCCGCAACCGGAACTGTGCTGACGCCGCGAAGGACGTGCTGTTCTTCGACAGTATCGTGGGCGGCGAACAATTGACCGGAATCCTGCGTTCGCGCCCGTTTGTTCTTCCTGAGAAATTCAGCTTCTGGCTGTGTGGACACAATGGCCTGCCCGAGACGAATCCGGAACCGATCAATCACGTGCGACTGAAGCTCGCAGACACCGGCGAGATTGTCACACGCGAGGTGCCTCCCCGGAACGACACGGCCCGCAAGGTGACCTGGGACCTGAAGCGCTGGGCAGGCCGTAGCGGAGTGCTGGAAGTCGTCGATGCCGACAGCGGACCGGCATTTGCCTGGCTGGGGGTGAGCCGCTTCGAGCCGGCGCTCGTGGCCCAGCCATCGGCGGACTACCTGGTCCCCGAACTCGAACTGACGCTGGCAGTGCGGCTCGTCGAGCAGTTGAAACGCACGGAACTTCTGCCTCGAGTCGTCTCGCTGCTGGCCGACCCACATGGAGGACTCGGTCTCCGCCAGGCCGCGACGCAGACGGTCTTGCGACTGAACGCCAAAGCAGGACAAGCGGCGCTCGAGGCCATTGTCGCCAACCCGCTGGAATCAGCGGCGCTGCGGGCCCAGGCCGGGCAGGCACTCGGAACGGTGAACGCTCCGTCGGCACGTACCGCGCTGGCGGCCGCATTGGCCGGCGCGCCGAGCGCACTGGAACAGGCCCTGGCGCTGTCGCTGGCCGGATCGTCCGAAGGGGCCGATGCCCTGCTGGCGGCAATTGCCGACGGAAAGGCGACACCGCGCTTGCTTCAGGACCCACCAGTCGTCGAACGCCTGAAGCCGCGCCTGAACGCCGAACGGAAACAGAAGATTGCCGACCTGACGGCCAATCTCGCCCCGCCCGACCAACGGATTCGCCAGCTCGTCGCCCAGCGATTGGCAAACCATGCACGTAGCGGCGCTGCGGCCGAAAAGGGCGTCTCCCTGTTCAAGACGCATTGTGCAGCGTGTCACAAAATCGGCGACGTCGGCCAGAAGGTCGGGCCGCAGCTCGACGGCATCGGCCAGCGCGGGGCCGAGCGGCTGCTGGAAGACATCCTCGATCCGAACCGCAACGTCGACGGCGCATTCCGGGCCACGATCGTTGTCACGAAGGGGGGCCTGACGATCACCGGGCTCAAGCTCCGCGACGAAGGCCAGGTGCTGGTGATCGTCGACACACAGGGAAAAGAGCAGAAGATTCCGTCCAGCGAAATCGATGAGTCCGCGATCTCGTCCATTTCGCCGATGCCCTCGAATTTTGCCGAGGTCATCCCCGAGAAGGACTTTCACCATCTGCTGGCATTCCTGCTGGCTCAGCAGACCGCGCCCCCTGCTGAACCCAAATAGCCGAACCTCTCGTTCCCACGCTCTGCGTCGTGAAATGTCGGCCTGATCCTGGATTAGTCGTGGTCGCCTGGAAGCCCGACGCGTTAGCGAGGGATCGTGCCGTTCGTCCCACGCTTACGCGTCGGGCTTCCAATTGGGAACGCGCGTGCCGACGCCCTCTGCCGCGCGCGCTCAACGGACGCATCACTCTCGTTCCCCGCGTTGACCCCGATTGAGCCCGGTCCTGTGGCAGAGTAAAATGGGGGATCGCACAACAATCGTCCAATTGCCCCGGCGAGTGTGTCTATTGTGCTGCGGTTCTTCACTGGAAAACGACGGCCAGGCGAGCCCCTGTCGCGAAGGGAATGGCTCCGCATTGGAGGGGTCGCAGGACTCGGGCTCACGCTCCCACGATCGATTCGGTCCGCTGGCGCGGCGCGCGCAGCAAATCATGACGTCCCCGGTTTTGGCCGCGCGAAATCGATCATTCTCGTCTATGCCAGTGGCGGCCAGAGCCAGCTCGAGATGTGGGACCCCAAGCCCGACGCACCCCTCGAAATTCGCGGCGACTTCGCGGCGATTCCGACCGCCGTTCCCGGCACGTTTCTGGGAGAACATCTGCCGCGTGTGGCGCGCCTGGCCGATCGCTTCGCCATTGTGCGCAGCGTCTCACACGACGATCTCGATCACGGATCGGCCGGATACCTCGCGTTGACGGGGCAGTTTCATCCGAACAAGACCTCCAATCCGCCGCCTAAGCCGACGGATTTTCCGACTTACGGCGCAATCTTGAAACGAGTTCGGCCCGACTCGCAGTTTCCGTACAGCGCCGTCCACCTCAACGGACCGGCCCTCGTTCCCGAAACGACCGGCCCGGGCCAGGATGGCGGATTCCTTGGTCGCGATTTCGAACCGCTGGTGCTGGGTGACGTCAACTCGACGCCGATCGCCGTCCCGTGTCTGGATGCTTTGCCCGACCTGCCCGCCGCGAGGCTGGCTGCGCGGCAGAACCTGATGTCGCGCCTGGACGAAACGTGCCGCGCAATGGAACGCCAGAATTCCTTGGCCGATCGCCGGCTGGCGGCCATGGACACGCTGTACGGGCAGGCCTATCAACTGCTGGCATCGCCGCATTGCCGGCAAGCGTTTGACCTTTCCGCCGAGCCGCAGGCGGTTCGCGACCGATACGGCAGAAATCGGTCGGGGCAGGCGTGCCTGATGGCCCGGCGTCTCGTTGAAGCGGGAGTACCCTTGATCACCGTGATCTGGAACCATTCGAACCGAGGTCAAGATAAGAATCCCGACACGACCGACCTCTATGGCTGGGACACTCACAACGATATTTTCGATGCGCTCAAAGCGCATCTCTTGCCGCGCTTCGATCAGGGGTTTTCGGCGCTGCTCGAGGATCTCGACGAGCGCGGATTGCTCGACCAGACGCTGATCGTCTGCATGGGAGAGTTCGGCCGCGCGCCGCTCGTCGCACTGGAGAAGAAATTTGCCGGCAGTTCGCCCGGACGCAAGCACTGGGCCAGCGTGTATTCGATCGTCATGGCCGGCGCTGGCGTGACGCCGGGCGCTGTGTACGGCTCGTCAGACAAGATCGCCGCGCAGCCGCAAACGAACCGCGTCACACCCGGCGACGTCGCCGCGACGATGTTTTCGGCGCTGGGGATCGATCCCGAAGCACATTACCAGGACCCGCTGGGACGGCCGTATCAAATCGCCGCCGGCAGGCCCATCACAGGACTGTACACCTCATGACGGCCGTTGATTTTCACGAACGACTGTTCGCCGGACTGGGCGGCGCCTGGCCCGAGCCGTGCGAATTGAAACCTCGGCTGCGGGAGACGATCCAGAAGCAGGGCTACCGGATCGAGTCGTTGTTTTACGACGCCGAGCCGGAAGATTCGATTCCGGCGCTGCTGCTGGTTCCCGACGGGGTCACTGCGGCCCGGCCCGGCCCCGGCATCTGCGTCTGGCATCAGCACGCCGGTCAGTGGAACAAAGGCAAGTCGGAGCCCGCGGGGCTCGGATTCAATCCGATGCACCACACCGGCGTCGCGCTGGCCAGAGAGGGCTACGTCGTTCTCTGCCCCGACGCGCTCTGCTTCGAAGAGCGCCAGGACCCCACCGGCAAGCTCAAAGACGCCGCCTACGAGCGGTACATGTTCCTGAAGTATGTCGTCGACGGAAAGTGTATGGCCTGGAAAAATATCCTAGACATGCGGCGGGCCGTCGACTTTCTCGTCAGCCGACGCGAGGTGCAGGCTGAACGTATCGGCTGTTACGGCCATTCGATGGGTTCAACGTTTACCTGGCTCGTCGGGCCGTGGGAACCGCGCTTGAAATGTCTGGTCGGCAATTGCTGCCTGCCGACGTACGCGGGGATTCACCGCGAGCACATGCTGCACTGCTTTCCCAATTTCATACCGGGAATCTTTCCCTATGGCGACACGCCCGACATCGCCGGGCTCATCGCACCGCGCGCGCTGCACCTCAATTTCGGCGAGACCGACGGCGGCAGTCCGATCGACGAAGTCCGCCGGGGGATCGAGACGATTTCCCGCGCGTACCAGAGCGTGCACGCGGAAGACCGTTTCTCGTGGTTCATCGAACCCGCCACCGGGCACTTGCTGTCGGAAGAAATGTGGAAGCGAACCCGCGACTGGTTTGCCAAACACTTGAATCCGGCGTGAAATCATTCGGTCACGGACTACGGCCCCGAAGAATCAGCCAGGGATGAAACACGGATTGAACACGGACTTACGGAATAATCTTCGTATCCGTAATACAAACGTTCTGAATCTGCGCACGGGGCGAAGATTTGTCTCAACTCTCGCCATAATTCATTTCGTTGCCAGAGAATACGATGGGGCCCACGGATGGCGTGGCAATCCCACGGATGACGGCAGGGAAGACAGGAAAATTGGGGACCGGAAAATCGTCGTCCGGCCTGCCGTGGCCAATTTGCAACCGCAGGCCGAAAACCAATTTTCCTGTCCACATTTTCCTGTCGTTCCTTCTGTAATCCTGTCCTGTTGCGACTGAACAAGGGTTGGAACCGCGGATGACGCGGATGGCCGCGGATGTGCCGGTGAATTCAATTCCTGCTTATCCGCGGTTATCTGCGTCCATCCGCGGCTAAAATGTCGTGGTTCCGGTCGTGGCCGAGCCAAGTCATCTGCGATCCACTTTCCGCTGAATATTATTAGGAATGCCAATCATGAAATCGTTGCTTGCCGTACTTGTGGTGTCGTTGTCGGTCACCAGTTTGCTGGCCGCGGCAGATGATCCGCCGGCGCAGATCGAGCCGACTCACGCCGCGGTGTCGTACGGTCCGCACGAGCGCAACGTACTCGACTTCTGGAAAGCCGAGGGAGACGGCCCGCGACCGCTGCTGGTCTACATCCACGGGGGCGGCTGGACCAGTGGCGACAAGAAACAGAATTCTAATGTCTTTCGACCGTTCCTTGAGAAAGGCATTTCCTACGCCGCCATCAATTACCGCCTGTCCACGGAATCCACCCTGCCCGCCCCCGTGCATGACGCAGCGCGGGCCATTCAATTCCTGCGGACGAAAGCATTAGAGTGGAATATCGACACGAAACATATCGCCCTCACAGGCGGCAGCGCCGGCGCATGTACGTCGATGTGGATCCTGCTGCACGACGACCTGGCCGACCCGAAGTCGGACGACCCGGTCCTGCGCGAATCAAGCCGTGTCTGCGCGGCCGCCGTGAGCGCCGGCCAGACCTCAATCGACCCCAAAGTGATCGAGGGCTGGCTGGGCCCGAACGTCCTCAAGCACCGCATGATCAACCTGGCGGTCGGCGAAAAGACGATCGAGGCGGCCCTTGAAAACTACGAACGTCACAAAGCGCTGTACTTCGAGTTCTCCCCTTACAATCACGTCGACGCCGGCGACCCGCCCCTGTTCATGACTTATCCCGCCGACATGACGCTTCCCTCCAAAGACGCCGGCCACGGAATCCATCATCCGGTGTACGGCGTGAAGTTGAAGGAAAAATCCGACAGCGTCGGCCATGAATGCCACCTGCTGATCCCCGACGTGTCGAAATCGGTCAAATACGCGAACGGGAACGCGTTTCTATTCGCGAAACTGTTGGAAAAATGATTACTGAAACGCTGATGCTGGCAGCATCGGCCACGGATCAGGCCAGCAGTTCGCCGATCGGCTCGCCCGGGCAGACGACCTGCGGGCGGGTCTGGCTGTCGGGGAGCGTCAACTCGGGAGGAATGCCGAGGCAATGAAACACGGTCGCCATCAGGTCGACCGGAGCGACCGGGTTGGCGGCCGGGTACGCGGCGTGGCGATCCGACGCGCCGTACACCTGGCCTCCGCGGATCCCTGCGCCGGCCAGGACGGTTGTGAAGCAGTTAGGCCAGTGGTCGCGGCCATCTTTGCCGGCGCCGGCATCGCTGTTCCTCTGCCCGATCTTGGGCGTGCGGCCGAATTCTCCGGTCCAGATTACCAGCGTCTCGTCCAGCAGGCCGCGCGATTCCAGGTCGTCCAGCAATGTCGAAAACGCCACGTCGGCAGCCGGCATGAGGCGCTCTTTGAGGTCGATGAAATTCCGGCTGTGCGTGTCCCAGTAGACGCTCACGTTCTTGATGCCTTCGTTCGGCCAGAACACCGTGACGAGCGGTACTCCCCGTTCGATCAGCCGCCGCGCCTGCAGCACCGATTGCCCGTGCGGATTCAGACCGTACTGACTGCGCATGGCTGCCGCCTCGGCCTCGAGATCAAAGGCTCCTTTGCCGACGGCCGAGTGCAGCAGGTCGAACGACCGGCGATAGTGGCGGCCCATCGCCGAGATCGCCGCGCTCTCCGACTGCTCGCGGACCTGGCGGTCAATCTCCGACAACAGCGCCCGCCGATCGTCGAGACGGCGGGCGGAGATTTCGGCCGGCAGGTCGAAATCCCCCACGCGATAGCCGGGCAGCGCCGGATTGGCGTCGATGGTCAGCGGATCGCACGACTGGCCCAGCCAGCCTCCGAACTGCCCCCGGCTTTCTTCGACGAAACGCGGAACGTCGCCCGGCACCTTCGGTCGCATCGAAACGAAAGGCGGCAGCGGATCGCGCCCGCGCCCCAGCTTCGTGAGCACGGCGCCAATGTGCGGCCAGTCGGTGTATTTCGTACCGCCTGGCAGCGGGGGCATGCCGGTGAGCAGGAAATGCGTAGCCGTCAGGTGATCGACGTTGTTGTGCGTCATCGAGCGGATGATCGCCAGTTTGTCGGTCCGCTGCGCCAGAAGGGGCATGTGTTCGCAGATGCGGATGTCGTTGACCTTGGTCGAAATCGGCTGAAACGGTCCGCGGACTTCGGCGGGGGCTTCAGGCTTGAGGTCCCACGTATCCTGCTGGGCCGGCCCGCCCCACATGAACAGCAAAATGCAGGCCTTTGCCCGGCCGAAGCTCGATTTCGACGAGATTTCGGTCGATGCCGGGTTTGCCATCGCGCGCGCGGCAACCAGTTCCGGCAGCCCCAGTCCCAGCAGGCTCAATCCCCCCGCGCGCAGCACGCACCGCCGATCAATCGGGCGCGAATGCCAGAAACTGGGACAGGCGGTGGACATCTGCGGTGAATTTTCCTGCGCGACTCAATAAGCCAGCATCGTGAAATCGGCCGTCGCCGAATTCTCTCCCCCCAGAGCCGCGCCAGTCAGGAAGCGGTGTCGGTCGTCCGCTTCCTGACTGGCGCG
>JACQFH010000075.1 GCA_016200145.1 Planctomycetia bacterium
CGGCTCTGCTGAGACGTAGTCGACGTAGCCGATCATCATCTCCTGCCAGGTCTGGTCTCCCCACGAGACCTGCTTCGAAGGATCGGGATTAGCCGGGTTCCACTTCGAGTTGTCGAAATGGGCCGTGCATTCAATCTTCGTACCAGCGGGAAGGCGCTTGGGGGTTTTCAGACGATAGGCGCTCTGCCAGTTGAAGTCATATTGCGGGACTGAGAGCAGGATTTCATTCCTGCCGTCCGGGTAGACGGCGCGGTATTCGAAGTCTTTGCCGCGCACGTGCATGTGGGGCGAAAACGAATAGAGCAGCACGTCTTTGGGAACCGTCATGCTGGAATCGACGCGGTAGTTGGCTTCGCCGGGGGGAATGCGGAACCGCTGATTGCGAATCGGCGCCACCTTGGCTTCGCGCTCGGGGCGCGTCTTGCAGAACCGGAAGGCGTACTTCGAGCGATCGGTTTCCACTTTGCCGGTCGCTGTGTAGTGCATCTGCCAGATGAGGGTCGAGCCAGCCGGGATCTTGCGCCCTTGTCCTTCCGGAAGCTGCATCGGGATATTGCCCGGCGCGGCCCCGTCGACCCAGTTTTCGAACAGCCTGTTCCGCCCGTCGCCAGGGGCCTTATAGAACAGCAACACGTGGTGCACGACGGCGCGGTTTCCGGGGCGGGCTTCCGCAGCCTGGATGTACATGTCTTCCTTGAAGTTGGTCGGAGTTTCGAAGTAGAGGTAGGGCACGGTTCCCTTGGCAGGAATCGTGACTTCCCGAGGCAACTCGAACACGACGTCGGGCTCGCCGATTCGCCAGCCATCCGGAAAATCGAGTGCCGGCGGCAGGTCGCGGGAATCACCCTGCGGCGTGCCGTCGTTGATCCACGCCACGACCATGTCGATTTCATCCTGCGACAGCCGGCGCTCTTCACGGAAGTCGCCGAATCGCGTGTCGGCATGCCAGGGGGGCATGCGTCGCAACAAAATGACTTCCTTCATCATCGCCGCCCAGTTGACGGCGTCTTCGTACGTCAGCAGCGAGAACGGCGCGGCCGTATTCGGGTGATGGCAGTCCTGGCATTTTTCCTGGATGATCCGCGAAATCTGCTTCGAATAGGTGATCCCCCCTTTGGCGGCGGTGCGCCGCGGCTTGGCGATCAGGCAGCCGGCGACATCGGTTGAACTTACGGCAACTTTCTCTCCGGCCAGCAGCGCGTCGATCGCCAGCGTCAGGTCGTGGCGCTTGGGTTCATCGCGCTTCGTCGTGTACTGGTAGCGGTCGTCAATCCGGCCGTGATATTGCACATAGCGCTGCGGATCGAGCAGGAACACCTCGCACGTGCGCTCGGCTGCGAAGATGTCGGCAGCCGCCTGGCGGCCGTCGCACAGCACGGGAAACGCAATCTGAAATTCCTTTGCGTGCGCCGCAATCTTTTCGGGCGTGTCGCCGGCATGCGCGTTGATTCCCACCACCGACAGCCCGCGCTCGCCATACTTCTGATGAATCTCGTTCAAGATCGGCAGATACTGATTGCTGATCGGGCACTGGCAACTGAGGAACACGACAACCAGCAATTGCTTCTCACGGAAATCCGCCAGCCCGACGTCTTTGCCGCCGGCGTCGCGCAGCACGAAATTCGGAATGCGGCGTCCGAGAGCCCCATCTTTGCGATCCGGCGTCACAGCCGGACTGGCAGCGGCGGCCGCCGGGGCTTTCGACTCGTCCGCATGAATCGACAGGCCTGCGACCAGGATTGAGAGGGCCGCCATTGCCAGGACTGGGCACCAGACGGAAGGACGCAAGACCCGCATCATCAAATTCCCCTGCAAACTATGATTTGGCACAAACACGTGCGACGGATTATTCCAAAATTACCCCGCCGCCGCGAGGCGGGTTTCAAAGAACCCGCAATAGAAACGCGAAATGCCGGCGGTTTCGCTGCCTGTAATAACTGGCTCATGGACCGCGAATCACCGAAAACACGTCGGCAAGCTGACAACAAAATCCAGCCAGAACGGGCGCTCCGTCGAGCGTTGCGTCACCAGCCAGGATTTCGGGTTCGTCACCTGCGCGGTGAATAGCCAGAGTCTTCAGTCGGGGTCGGATCACCCAGACCAAATGACAACCGGCATCAAACCATTCACTGACTTTTTGCTCGATCTCGCGCGGCGTATCACCGGGCGAGGCGACTTCGACTGCCAGATCGGGCGCACCCTGCCAATAGCCATCCGGGGGACCATCCGCGGAAATTCGATCGCGACGGACGAACGCGATATCAGGCGCTCGTACAGTGTCCGGATTCCGGTCAACGAGGAATCCGGTTTCGGCGCCGAAGACCAGTCCCAGACCGTTTCCCGCGACGTACTGATCCAACAACGTCGAAAGACGTTGCGTGACCGCCCCGTGTGCGCTGCCAGCAGGCGACATCGCGTGCAATTCCCCTTTGACAAGTTCGTATCGAAACTTGCCGCGCGGCATTCGGAGCAGGTCGGCGGCGGTCATCAACCGAATATCAGTGCTCATAACCACTCGTCCGGTACACCAGAAGAACTCATTGCCATCGTCAATCAATCATAACACGCAACGCGACCTTCGTTAAGCTGTCTGTTGTGCCGTATTATCTGCCGTCACCCGGCTGCTGCGCGTGTGCACCACCGCGTGAATTCCGTTCCGCGGGCGCAGGGTGACCGTCGGCCACGGGACGACAGGAACGTCCGCCGACAGCTCGAATCGAAAGCGCGGCAAGACGGTGGCCAGCACCAGGATCGCTTCCAACATGGCAAACGAGTTGCCGATGCACAAGCGCGGGCCGCCCCCGAAGGGAAAGTACGCATACTTCGGCAATCGCTTCATCAGCCCATCGTTCCAGCGATCCGGATCGAATTGCCCGGGACGATCGAAAAAACGCGGGTCGCGATGCACGACCCACTGCGGCATCAGAATGCTCGTGCCCGCCGCGACGTGGTAGCCCCCGATCGTGCAATCGTGGAGCGGCTCGCGGCCGATGACGAAGGCCGGCGGATAAAGGCGCAGCGACTCGAGCACGACCTGCTCGGCATAGACCAGCCGCGGAACGTCGGCCGCGGTCGGAAGGCGATCGGAAACGACCGATTCGATTTCGGCCAGCAGTCGGGCCTCAACGTGCGGATGGGTCGCCAGCAGATACCACGTCCACGCCATGGCGTGGGCCGTCGTCTCGTGCCCCGCGAGATACACCGTCATGATCTCATCGCGAAGGTGGCGGTCGGTCATGCCGCTGTTGTCTGACTCGTCGCGCGCCCGCATCAACAGCGACAGCAGGTCGCCGCGATCCTCCGATTCCGACCGCCGCTGCGTGATCAGGCGCTGCAGCAGCGCGTCGAGCCGGCGCACCTGCCGTTTGAGCCGCCAGTTTCGCGGATGGGGCAGCCAGAAGGGCGGCGGGAAAGCACTTTTGAACCGCGAATTGAAGTCGGCCAGGATGACGTCGGCCGCACGCGAGACTTCGTCCGAGTTGTCGCCGCTGTCGACGTCGAGCAGGGCCTTGGTGACGATGCCCAGTGCGAGCTTCATCATCTCGGCGTGAAGATCGCGCGCCTCGCGCGGGCGCCACGAGTCCAGCATCGTCCGGGTGTGGTCGACGATGATCGCCGCGAACGAATCGACACGCTGCCGGTTGAAAACAGGTTGTATCAGTCTCCGTTGCCGGAGCCAGAATTCGCCTTCGCTCAGCAGCAATCCGTCCCCAAGCGTCGGCCTCAGAAGTCGCAGGGCGTAATGCTTGATGAAATTGCGATTTTCCGTGACGAGCACCTGTTCGATCAAATCGGGGTGGGTCAGCAGCACCGATTTGCGCGGGCCCAGCCGATAGGCGACGACGTCGCCGTAATCGCGCGACATGCGCTCGTAAAACGCCAGCATGTCGTGGCGGAATTCCCGCAAGTTACCCAGCAGCCAATGCCCCGGGGGGCCAGGCGGATCAGGTGCTCGAGCCATCGCGACCTGGAACCTCCTTTCGTGCCGCATCATAAGCAACGACTTCGAATCCGCAAGCTGCCGGACGACTAGTCTGTCGGACTGAAAATATCGCCTGCCACGCGACGTAAGTCGCCGGGAACCAAGCGAGTTAAGCCGGGGGGTCAGACAGAACTTCTGAATAACAGGATTGAATAATCGACCGCGAAACGCCAGCGCCGCATCTGCAGAGATCATCGCCACTTGTGTCGTGGAGTGTGTGAGCCAAGCGGGCTTTTCTGCGCGGGTTGTGCAGCACGCGGCCCTTTGTTGAGCACCCGGCGCAGCAGCGACTTACGTCTGGCCGCATGACAAGTGACCGTTGAAGTTTCGAAATTTTGCAGCGCAGGTTGCTGGCGCAGCCTGGCCCTCCGCGCGGCGTGCCGCACGACAATTATTCGGCCAACTCCTTAGAGAGGTCAATGGGGCAGTTTTCCATTTTTGGATCAGTTTTTCGCGGCTCGCAGGACGTGCTGGAGTTCAGGCTTCAGCCTGCGCAACTGGACGGCGTTCCTACGATTTCACCCGTTGAGTGCTGCCTTTGCGCTCCACGGATGCAATCGTGTGATCGATCCGGCAAGAGCGCAGGCTAAAGCCTGAACTCCAACCGTCAGGCTGGAAAGCCTGACCTACTCTGGACCGGTGGGAAAACCGCAACGCGCGTGCTACGATTCCACCAACCCAAATCCGAGATTCGAAATCCCCCATCCGAAATCCCTCCGACATGCCGCTTCTCACGACTCCCGTTCACGCCTGGCACGTCGCGCATGGCGGACGCATGGTCGACTTTGCCGGCTGGGAAATGCCGGTGCAGTACACGTCGATCGTCGCCGAGCATCACGCCGTGCGCAAAGCGGCGGGACTGTTCGACATCGCCCACATGGGCCGGCTGAAATTCACGGGCCCTGACGCAACAAAGTTCCTCGATTACCTGTCACCAACGACGTCGCCAGCCTGGCCGTCGGCCAGATCAAATACGCCCTGGTAACGAACGAGCAGGGTGGGATTCTCGACGACGTTCTGGTCTATCGGGCTCAAGATTCTGGACTGGATCGAGCGGCACCGGGGCCGCTTTGCCATCACCGTCGAAGACCAGACGCTGTCGCACTTCATGGTGGCCTTGCAGGGGCCAAAGGCGCTGTCGCTGGCGGCCCCGCTCATCGACGTCGATCTGCCGGCAATCAATTACTATTTCGGCATGCCTGCGACGGTGCTCGGCAAACCCGGTTTCGTGAGCCGCACCGGCTACACCGGTGAAGATGGAGTTGAGATCATCGTGCCCGCCGGGCAGGCCGTGACCCTGTGGGAACGGCTGATCGCCGACGGCGCATCGGTAGGACTTTTGCCGGCCGGCCTAGGCTGCCGCGACACGCTGCGCCTCGAAGCCGCGATGCCGCTTTACGGCCACGAGCTGAACGAATCAATCGACCCGTACACGGCAGGCCTGGCGTTCGCCGTGAAACTCGACGGCGCCGATTTTCTGGGGCGCGCGGCACTGATTGCCGCCAAAGCCAATCCCACCCGACCGAAGCGCGTCGGCCTGCAACTGGCCAGCAAGCGAATCGCCCGCGAAGGCGCGCTCGTCTTCGACGGCGATCACCAGATCGGCCGCGTGACCTCCGGCACATTCTCTCCCACGCTCGAAAAATCAATCGCGATGGCTTACGTCGAGGCGAGCCGATCGCCTGTAGGAACTGCCCTGACAATCGACATCCGCGCTCAGCGCGAACCGGCAACTGTGCTCAAGTTGCCGTTCTACAAGCGCGTGTAGCGACCCGTTCGTAGTACCGCCTTCAGTCGGTCGGCAGATCGACTAGAGGCAACAAACAACCGAAAGGCGAAAAGGGGACGCAGCTCTTTGATTGGAAAGGCGAAAAGGGAAAGGCGAAAAGGGGACGCAGCTCTTTGATTGGTCAGAACCGGTCAGGCGTCGCGCGACGGACTTAACGATCCGTGTCTTATTTAAGATTTCACCCGGATTCCGCGGGGGGCACCGCCCGGTAGGGTGGTCCCCGCGGCTCGCTGGGTCGAAGTCAACGTGTCGCGGCCCCGGGGATCGTCACGAGATCAAGTTCCAGACGGCTGCCGCGGCGTAGGCGATGATCAGGATGGGCAGGACCGTTCGAGCGGCCTTGGGGAATACGGCGCAGAGGGACAGGGCCAGGAGGGCCTGGATGGCTTTGCCGGCCAGGCAACCGATCGACAGGCCGTAGGCGTACGTGAAGAGTTTAATGCCGGGATGCAGTTCGTCGTCGATGCGGCGGGTGTGGAAGAAATAGAGGGTCGAGAGGAAGTCGGCGGTGCAGGCGGCGGCGAAGACGGCGCAAAAGCGCGGGTGCTGGCTGACGAGGTCGCGCAGGCGTTGCCAGAGGATTCGAGTTGCCTCGACGGGAGACCGGCTGAAGCCGGTACGACGAGCGGGCTGCCTGAAGGCGGTATTTCGAGCGGCGATCGCGGCGGCGCCGATTGCCAGAAAGGCCAGGGCCGGCCAGAGCCAGGCGTGCGCGGTGACGGTCGCGTCGTGGATTTCGAGCGCGTAAGGGTCTCGATCGAACGGCAAGCGGATGAGGAACAGGTTTCCGTTCTCAACGCGGCGCAGGGAGAACCAGGCGACCAGCAGGAGGGTGGCGGCAATTGCGAGCCAGGCCAGGCGATCGCGGGTGGGGGTCGAGGGCATGCTGAAGGCGGGACTACGAACACGTGCGCATGTAGTCCAGGAATTGTTTGGCGCAGCGGTCGAGGTTGGCTTCGCTGCCACCGCCGCGGAGGGGGGAGCACATTTCGTAGGCCACGTAGCCTTTGTAATTGGCTGCCTGCAGCGCGGCGAAGAATGCGCGGTAGTCGATGAAGCCTTCGCCCATCGGCACGGCGCGGATCGCGTCGGTTTCGCGCGCGTAGTTCACCAGTTGCGGCACGTACGAAAATCTCGGACGCCGGACATAGTCGGCCACCGTCGTGTGCACGATGTGCGGCGTCAACTGTTTGACCGCGGCGGCCAGGTCGCTGCCGTGCAGGGCAGGGGACCAGGCGTCGAACATCGCCTGGCAATTGGGATCGTTGATGTCGGTCAACAAGTCGAACAGGCTTTCGTAATGGGCCGCCGTGTCGTGGTGGTTCTGGACGCCGATCGTGACGTTGAATTCACTGGCCCGTCGCGCGCACTCGCGCAGGCTCTCGACGCACCAGCCCCAGCATTGCTCCGGCGTGGCGCCGGGAGTTCCATAGCCGGTGAACACGCGGACAAGCTTGCTTCCCAGGTCGTGCGCCAGCCGGGCCAGTTCCGTGACGGCCAGAATCTGCATCTCGCGCGTGGGAATGTCAGGGCGCTCGCTCCCCAGGCAGAAATCGGTGTAGCCGGCCAGGCAGGCGACCTCCAGTTGCAGGCTGGCGAGTTTGTCGCGCAAGCGCCGGCGCGCGTTGGCATCGAAATCAAGCAGCGAAAGATGCGGGCGCTTGGCCATCAGCATCACGCCGTCGTAGCCAAGCCCCTTCGCCTTTTCCAGAAACGCGTCGAGCGACAGGCGCGCCTGCCCGGACCAGACGCCGGCGTAACTGACCGAATGCAAAGCCGTTTTCCAGGTCATGGATTTCGTCTCGCGTGCGGACTCAGGAAGCGAAAACACTGAGACTCATCATACACCATGTGTCGGGTTGGAAGACAAGGAGAGGTGAGAGGTGAGCGGGGGAGACAAGGAGAAGTACGGACGAGGATGGAGGATAGAAGATGGAGCATGGCGACGCAGGGGATTTGCGGTCCGCGATCTTCGATACTCATCACCGCGGCAACAAGACAGGAACGAAAATGTGGCCACGGATGAAACCCAGCCCGGCCTTCGGCCGGAACCAAAACAGGAGGTCCACGAAACACACGAAAATCACGAAAGAATGACGAGACGGAATGACAGGAAAATTGAGGACAGGAAAATAGATTTTCAGCCTGCGGTTGCAAATTGGCCACGGCAGGCCGGACGACGATTTTCCTGTCCCTCATTTTCCTGTCCTCTTTCTTTTCCGTCGGTGATCAAACACGGATACGGACGGGCAGTCGTAGATCCATGTTTTATCCGTGTCTTGTTTCTGGACGGAATTCTCACGAATTCCGCTACGGGGGCGAAGGCGGGCAAGATGCGGTGTCTGCCGGGCCAGCAGCGGGATTATCCGTCTTTGTCAGGTTCCCCAGCTTTACGGGATTTGACCTGCCCGGCGGGAACGGTCTTGGTCGATTTTCTGATCTGCCGATATACTCAGTAGCGGCTGATGGAACGGCATTCGAACGCCCCGTCCCGAGTGCGAACGGTCGCGCGTTTTCGGCAAGGAGTCGCCCTCATGAAATCGGCACAAACGGCAGTTCTGCTGGCAATCCTGGGCATGGGCCTATCGGGTTGCGCGAACATGAACAATACACAGAGCGGGGCGCTCGCCGGAACCGGGCTGGGCGCCGTGGCCGGGGCGATCATCGGGGGGGCGTCGGGCCACCCCGGCGCGGGCGCGGCGATCGGCGCCGCTTCGGGAATGGTCGCCGGCGGCCTCGTCGGAAATTCCGAAGACGCCCGCGAAGAGCGCGACGCCGCCGTCGCGCATGCGCAGTACGAGTCGGCCCGGTCGCAAGCCATGGCTCGGGCCGTATCGGAAGCACAGATCGTCGACATGACTCAGAACGGCGTGCGAGAGGACGTGATCATCAACACGATCCGCACGCGAGGCTGCCTGTGGGACGGCTCCCCCGATGCGGTGATCCGCCTCAGGCACGAAGGGGTCAGCGACCGGGTCGTCGCGGCCATGCAGAATTCCGGCGTACACGCACCGGTGGCCGTCGGCACGGCTCCGCCCCCTGCTTACTACGCTCCGCCTCCGCCGGTCAGCGGCGTCGTCGTCGTGGGCCCCGGGTACTACGGGCCCCGCTACTGGGGAGGTCGCCCGTACTGGCACGGGCGCCCGTACTACCGGCGATGGTAGTGCTGGAGCAGGACGGAGCGAGGATGGAGGATAGAAGATGGAGGATGGCGACGGATGCGATTCGCGCGCCGCGATCTTCGATCCTCCATCAACCATCCTCCTCGTTCACCTGAGTCTCCCCCTCACCCCCAACCCCTCGCCCGCGGCGGGGAGAGGGGAGAACTGACGATGCGCGGTCGCGGCCTCATTCGTTGCCGGCCGCCGAGCTGACAGTCGGTCCGTCGTCCGGCGTGTAATAGCCGAGGTGATACTCTTCGACGAATCGTTGAAGGCCGGATTGTGGATGCACCGTCACCTCATTCAGGATCAGCGCGTTGCGGAAACGCCCCAGGTCGAGATACGACTGATATTCCGGGGGCACGGCCAGTTTCAGTTCGTCGAAACGGATCTTGCCTTCCCAGAGTTTCGCGAACATTTCGTTCCGGCCATTCCCGCTGTGGCTCTGTTCAAACAGCCAATTGGTTTTGGCGACAGCGCTTGAACCGATCTTCTTGATGAGCGCCCGTTGCCGCGGGGTGACCAACTCGATCCGCCCGACCATCGTCCGCGAGACTTCAGCCGCGAGCGAACACTTCATCGGCAGAACGGCGTCGGTCCATTGTTGCGGCAGCAGGTATAACAGCCGCACGCCGGGGCTCTTGAAATACGCCAGTTCCCAGGTCTTGAGCATGGCATCGGCTTCGTCCTCGAATAATCCGTCGGCAATCAGCTCCTTGCGCATTTCGGCCCGCAGCCTGGCGAGGTTGCCGCCGGAAAAAGCCTTCGCGGCAGTCTCTGGCCGGGAAGTCTGACCATGGCCCCCCGATTGATCTCTCGCAGGCGTCCCGGAGCCATCGCGAAACACGGCGGCCGTTCGCATCAATTCCCGCCCCCTGGCGCCGGTCAGGCCAGCCGCGCCCAGAGATCGATACGCGACCTGTCCATCGTCGCGGACGTTTACGAGCCACAGGGCGCGAATCGCCAGCGGAGCCCGCAATCCCAGGTCGGCCGGCATGTCTTCGCGGATGATGAGCTCGTCGCTGCCCGAAGGCCGCGAGACGGTGATCGGCGAGGGAAGGTTGCCGACGCCCCGATAGAACAGGTATTTCTCGGCTTCGCCTCCCGGCGCTTTGACGGTGGCCGCATCGACCTCGCGCGGCGCGAGCCAGACTTGGGCATCGGTCTCTGGGAGCGGATAGTCGCCGCCGATCGTCAGATCATGCCAGTCGAGCGACCCGCGAGTCTGCGGCGTCAACCCCGCGAATCGAAAGTTGCCGTCCTTGAGGCCTGGAGCAATGACGCTCGCGGCCGGATAGTATTCGGTCAGCCAGCCCCCGCGGAAATCAACGGTGAGCGACGCGTGCAGCGGTTGAGTCAGGCCCGCGGGGGGATGGAAATACACGACCGGCGTTTCCAGGCGCATCCGCACCTGGCGGTGTGAACGGGGAACTCCCTTGGAATAAACCGGCGCCAGTTCTGACGTGCGCGGAATCAGGTCGGCGATGCGGTGCACAAATTCGGGCACCGACTCGTCGTCGGTATTCACTCCGGGAATGGAGTTTCCCAGCTCGTCTTGAAGGCAGGTGAACGTGCCCCATTCGTGGATCACCAGCCGGTCCTGTTTCCGGGGCGCGGCCGGCCCTTCCGCAATCGCCGGCATTCCACAGGCCAGGGTCAGAATCGGGACGAAAACAGCACACACAGACGCGAAACGACAGCGGACGTGGTTCATGGCAGCCTCCGAAGGTGGGATGGTGTGGAAGACAGGCAGGAACGACATTGAGGCCACGGATGAAACACGGATCGAACACGGATACGGACGGCCTGTCGTAGATCCGTGTTTCATCCGTGGCTCCTGAATCACTTCGAAAAAGAGAATGGCCCACGGATGGCGTGGCAATCCCACGGATAAGTCCGAGATTCCGTTCATCGCGCCCGTGCGGCACGCTGTCAACAATACCATTCGCGGTAAACTATAAAAACTTGTTTTTATTTGGATTTACATTGGTTATTATTGTGTTTAGGTTC
>JACQFH010000308.1 GCA_016200145.1 Planctomycetia bacterium
AGAGACAAGCACTGAAATGATCGCAATGACGACCAACAGCTCGATCAAAGTAAAGCCGCGCGCACGGCGCAGCCTGGGTGTGCAGTTCATGAAGAGTCCCCCTCACGACAAATGCCAGATGGGCGCGCGAGAGCTGCGCGCAACGTCCGTGTGCTTACGACACACAGGCTCTGGGAGGGGGCGTTTCGGGAGAGTGGTTCCCTGCCGGCAGGGCAACCGCCGGGATGGCGGCGACGTCGGCCGTGGGCGACAGAACGGGAACCGAAGCGGCAACGGACGTCATCTTCGGCTGCGTCGACAGAACGAACCCGGGGATCGACGATTCACCGCACGCGCAACTGACGGCGGGCGGCGCCGACTTTTTCTTCTCGTCCAGTCGTCTCTGACAGCAGCTCGGCAATTTCGCCCGCGCCTCGCGCTGAACGACCAAGGTCTGCTTCTTGCAACCGCAGCTTCTGGCACCCGGATTGTCGCCGCAGCAGCAGGTCGCCAGCCCCGACACACGGCAGCACCCGCCGCTGGTGGCGGTCGCAATGGGAAGCGACCAGCCGATGTTGCCTGCCGCAAAGCTCAGCAGAACCGCCAAAGCGATCGTCCGCCGTGCGATCAATCGCCGCGTTGCGCGCGTTATGGCATGCCGGGAAAACATGTCATCAGCCTACAGCAAGCCCCCCGACCGATCAACCATCTGTGAAAATCGATAGTGGTACAGTTTCCGTGCGGATCGCGTTTTCGCCCGGTGCCGCGGAATCGACGTAAGTCAGGGAGCGTCGGGCGGCCACTTTGGCCTATTGCCAGACCTTGGGCGCAGGCCGTGCGCGCGACAGTAGTTCCCATAATCGAGGAACATAAGCCTGCGCTGGCAGGCTTCGCATAGATGCCGTGCATCCAGGCTGCCGTCCATCCCCACCAATGTGAACGTGCTTTTGACTGGCCGTCGGCAGAGTTCGCACAGAAGGCGATTCGGTTGTTCTGTAGATGATTTGATATCGTCCATGCCCCCGATGATACCCCGGCGGGAGGCGGGAGGGGAGCGGAAATGCGGCAAGTTGGTCTTGCTGTGGCAGACAAAGAGCTGCGTCCCCTTTTTCTCCCTTTTCTCCCTTTTTCTCCTATTGATGCGGCGTTCTATCTGAAGCGTCCAGTGCCGTAAGTTAATTCTCTCGCCCCGACTTCACACACCGCATCTGAGTCAAACTGACCTACGTGCCAAACTGCAATTCCAGCAGCATTTCCTTGACCGCAGTCATGGCAATGGCGTCCTGCTCGATCGCGCGTGATGACGAGATGAATACGGGGCCGTCGGAATTCTCCTTGCCGACGACCGGCAATCGGCCGTGGCTCCCTTTGACGATCGAGGCGTCGACGCCAATGACGTCCATGGTATAGCGGAATCCCAGTGCTTTCTGGGCCAGCCGCCGCGCGATGCGCAGTTTGGGAAACATGATACGGGGGTCGACAAACAGTTCCACCGGGTCGTAGCCCGGCTTGCGGTGGATGTCGATCGTGCGGGCGTAATCGGGCGCCAGCCGGTCGTCGATCCAGAAATAGTAGGTGAACCAGGCGCGGGGCGCGGCGATCGCCACCAGCTCGCCCGAGCGCTCGTGGTCGAGACCAAATTCCCGTTGGCCTTCGCGGTCGAGAACCAGATCGATGCCATCGATCTTTCGCAGCAGGTGGGCTACGGCGGTGATGTCTTGCGGCTGGCGCACGTAGACGTGCGCCACCTGGTGATCGGCGACGGCGAACGCGCTCGACGCGCCGCAGTCGAGCGATTCCCAGCCGAGCGCTTCGCGGCGGACGACGAGAAACCCCTTCTCGCGCAGAATGCGATTAATGTGCACCGGCTGGTCGACCGCGGTGATGGCATATTCCGAGAGCACGACGACTTCGGCCCCCTCCGCGCGGGCCGCCTCGATCAGGCGCCCCGCCTGGGCGTCCACCTGCCGAATATCGGAGGCGATCCGAAGGTCATCGGGACCGAGGCGCTGCAGGTTGTAGTCGAGGTGCGGCAGGTACACGAGCGTGAGCGACGGCTTGTTCGCGCGAAGCACGTCGAGGCTGGCGTCGACGATCCAGCGGGTGCTGTCGATGTCGGCGGCCGGACCCCAGAATTTCGGCAGCGGGAATACGCCCAGCTTATTCTGCAACCGGTCGCGCAGGTCGGCCGGCTGGCTGTACGAATCGAAGACTTTGCGCCCGTCGGCGGGGTAGCTGGGGCGCGGCGTCATCGACCAGTTGACGTCGGCGTACATGTTGTACCACCAGAACATCTTGGCGGTCGTGTGACTCGGATCGCGCCGGCGGGCCGCCTGGTAGAGGCGCTCTCCGTGAACGAGGGCGTTCGATTGTTTCCAGAACCCGACTTCCGCCAGGTCGCGGAAATACCAGCCGTTGCCGACGATTCCGTGATCGCGCGGCAGAAGCCCCGTCAGGATCGTCGACTGGGCCGAGCAGGTGACGGCCGGCAAGACTGTGCTGAGTGGCCGTGCGAACCCGTCGCCGGCGAGGCGCGCCAGGTGCGGCGTATTCGCCCCCAGCATGTCGTGCGTCAGGCCCACGACGTCGATCACGACCAGGGGTTTCATTGCTAGGTTTTTCTTGCTCCGTGGTTCCGCGCGTTACCATTCGCGCACCTCTGTTGGAGAATCATCGTCTCGAATTATCCGGGGAATCCAATGAGCAATCAAGGACGCAAGCGGCGGGGCTATTAGCCACGGATGAAACACGGATTGAACACGGAGAGACGATCGATCCTTCGTATCCGTGTGTCATCTGTGTTTCATCCGTGGCTGAATTCAACCGTTGTATGATGAATGGGGTTTCACAATTCCTCGTCGTCGACTGGTTTCGACGCGCACCCGTCTGAGTTCGTCCGCTTTCTGGATTCAGTTTCCAGGAATAGGGCGGGCGGCGTGGTGTGTGGGACGCACCGGCGAACTTACGTTCGCCGCTCGCCGGGACTAGAGCAGCTCGCGAATCACGTTGCCGTCCGACAAAAACGTCGGGCGGCCGTCCACGGTCGGATACGTGATCGTGTGCGGGTCGTAGCCGAGGGCGGTAAAGACTGTTGCGTGGACGTCGGCCGGGCGGATGGGACGCAGGCGCGGGTAGGCGCCCGTGCTGTCCGACTCGCCGATCAACTGGCCGCCGCGGATTCCACCGCCGGCAAGCACCATTGAATAGCACTGCGGCCAGTGGTCGCGGCCGGCGTCTTTGTTGATCGCCGGGGTCCGTCCGAAATCGCCCATCCAGATCACGAGCGTCGAATCGAGCAGGCCGCGCTCGGCGAGGTCGTCGAGGAGCGCCACGTAAGCCCGCTCCATCGGCGGAACGAGCGTGTTTTTCAGATATCCAAAGTTGTCTTTATGCGTGTCCCAGATGATGCTGCGGCCGTTGACCGTGCTGACGAATGGAACTCCCGCCTCGACCAGCCGCCGCGCCAGCAGGTGCGACTGGCCCCACTGGTGCCGCCCGTACCGGTCGCGCACCGCATCCGGTTCCTGCGACAGGTCGAAGGCACGGGCCGCGCCCCCCGATAGAACCATCGATGCGGCCCGATTGCGAAATACGTCGAGATCGCCCGCGAGCGTCGAGGCGACCGGGCGCGACGAGCCGGCGAATTGTTCGTGCAGCCCCAGACGCTCGCGCAACCGGTCAGCTGACATGCCTTCTTCAATCCCCAGGTCGCGAACTTTGAAGTTCGCTGTGTTCGGGTCGGCATCCAGGACGAATGGATCGTACCGGACTCCCAGGCAGCCGCCGAACTGCCCGGGCGTGATATAGACCGTGCTGTCGCCGTGGGGATACGGAGTGATCACATAGGGAGGCACGGACCCTGAATACCCGTCGCGCTGCGCCAGCCAGCCGACCAGCGTGCCAAGGCTGGGGTAATCGGTCGGCCCGGGATTAATCAGCGTGTCGTCGCGCTTGTACGGCTGCCCGACAATCGACCAGTACATTCCCGAATTGTGGCTCGACTGCGAATGGTGAACGGTGCGCACGATGGCCAGCTTGTCGGCTCGCCGGGCAAGCTCCGGGATCAGCTCGGTGACTTGCATGCCGGGCACGGCGGTGTCAATCGTCCGAAACTCCCCGCGCACGCTGTCGGTGGCGCGGGGCTTCGGGTCCCACAGGTCGATGTGGCTGGGACCGCCGCAATTGAAGATCAGAATGACCGATTTGGCTTTGCCTTCGCGCTTGGCAGGGCCCGCCTGCGCCCGCGCGAATCCGGCCGAGTAGGCTCCCAGGGCGGTCCCGGCTGCGGTCAGAAACAACCGCCGCGAACTGGTGAATTGCCTCGTGCCCCCACCACCGAACGGGGCGTTCCTCAGGCGCGTATCGAGTGACGGAAGGTTCATTCAGGTCGCGGATCCATGAAGATTTATTGATATATCGGCATCTTAGCCGCGTGGGACAGGCCGGGCAACACGAATTCGGCTATCCACGATTCGCGAATTCCGCTAATGGGGAGCCTCCAGGACGTCGAAACTGGACCGGATTCGCGGGCCGTCGAGCTGGTTTTCGATCTCATCGAAGTCTCGACTCACACGGAGGTCGCCATGCGAAGTCTGAAGTTGCTGACATTTTTTATTTCCATTGCTTTGCTGGCGTCTTGCTCGCGCGCTCCTGTCGCCGACGAGAGCGCGGAGAAGATCACAACGCCCACGGTGAAAACCGGAGAGATCGTCGTCGCCGGGTACGAAGCGCCCGACGAGCCGACGTCCGAGCCGGTTGCAGACGATCCAGCGGTTGCAACTGCGGATTCGTTCCGTGAGAAGCCGATATCCCCCCAGGCATGGGCCCGATTGCACATGGTTGCGCTGCAATCCGGGTCGCCGGCGTGGAAGGAAACGATTGAGGAACTGCAGATCGTCGGTGACGGCTTTACGGTCGAGCACCTGAAGCGCGTCAAGACCGACAAACTCACCGACGAAGGGCGCGAGCTGCTGAGCTCCTGTCTGTGGACAATTACCGAGCGTGTGAACTCGGAAGACGAGCAAACCTCCGCGGAGATGGTGCTGCCACGACTCGAGCGGGCTGCTTATTGCGATCTGACCTGCAATCCCCTGGAAACGGTCCTTGTCCAGTGGACCCTGTCCAAACTGCGGTCGCAGGTGAAGCTGCCGCACGTTCGCGCCCGGCTGGAACAGATCGCCAGGGACTACAAGCCGGAACCGGCGGCCAGTGATTCCGAGCAGGACGCCGAGCTGATGTTCGGGGCCATGTCCGACCGCGTGCCGCTGTACGTCAGCCGGATCCTGAGGGAGCCGACTCGCTAATCGCGTCGCAGGCCGGACAACGCGCCGGGCGAGGGCCTGAAGTGAAGCGGCGCTCGAAAACCCCTCGTGAAAGTGCCCCGGCCGCTTAGCAGCGGCCGGGGCACTGCGCCCGCAACTTGGGACTGTGTTGCCGGAAAACCCGTCGTGACTCAATTGGCATGGCTTGCTAACATGGTGCGAATCCTGCCGGAAAGCGCCTAGCACAGGGATGTCGTGCCGATACTCATCGTCGTCAATAACGTCAAGGAATGGCCGTTTCATATCCCGGGGGTCGCGGTGGTCGACGCGTGGTCGTACCTCACGCAGCCCGAATACGCGACGATGCGGGCGGTCAAGCTGTTCAACCTGTGCAAGTCCTACAGGTACCAGACGGCAGGCTACTACGTGACGCTGCTGGCGATGGCGCGCGGGCATAAACCCCTGCCGTCGATCACGACGATTCAGGACATGAAGTCGCAGACGATGGTGCGGTTCGTCTCCGACGATCTCGACGACCTGATCCAGCACACGCTGGCCCCGATTCACTCCGACGATTTCACGCTCAGCGTTTATTTCGGACGCAACCTGGCGAAGCGCTACGACCGGCTGAGCCTGCACCTCTTTAATCTGTTTCAGGCGCCCCTGCTGCGGGCCGAGTTCTCGCGACAGGCCGGTCGCTGGCAGCTCAAGAGCTTAAGCCCCATTCCGGTCGGCGAAATCCCCGAGCCGCACCACGCCTTCGTGATCCGCGAGGCCACCGGGTATTTTGGCGGCCGGCGGGGAGCCGTCCGCAAACGGTCGAGCCCCAAGTACGACGTGGCGATCCTGCACAATGCCGACGACGAACTGTCCCCTTCCGACAAGAAAGCCGTCGACAAATTCGCCAAGGCGGCCGGCGGGCTGGGTTTGAGAACCGAAATCATTGGCCGCGACGACTATGCCCGAATCGCCGAATTCGACGCCCTGTTCATCCGCGAAACGACGCAGGTGAACCACCACACGTACCGGTTCGCTCGCCGCGCGGCGACCGAAGGGCTGGTCGTCATCGACGACGCCGAATCGATCCTGAAGTGCGCCAACAAAGTGTACATGGCGGAAGTTCTGTCGTGCAGCAAAGTGAGCACTCCCAAGACGCTCATCGTACACCGCGACAACATCGACGAAATTGGCCGGACGCTGGGTTTCCCGTGCGTCCTCAAGCAGCCCGACGCCGCGTTCTCGCAAGGAGTGGTCAAAGTCGAAAACGAGCAGACCCTGGCCGAGCGCGTCGAAGAATACCTCTCGAAATCCGAGTTGCTGATCGCGCAGGAATTTCTGCCGACGACGTTCGACTGGCGGATCGGCATCTGCGACGGGCAGCCGCTGTACGCCTGCAAATACCACATGGCCAGCGGCCACTGGCAGATCGTCAACCACGATGACCCGGGCGCGCGCAAGTACGGGCGGTTCGAGACGATTCCCGTCGAGATCGCCCCGCGGCACGTTGTCCGCGCGGCCCGCAAGGCGGCGAGCCTGATCGGCAACGGCCTGTACGGAGTCGACGTCAAGCAGACGAATGGCGAGTGCTTCGTCATCGAAATCAACGACAATCCCAATATCGACGCCGGCGTGGAAGACAAGATTCTCAAAGAGGAGCTGTACCGCCGGATCATGGAAGTCTTTCTGCGCCGCATCGAACGCCGCAAGGCGGGGATCGATGCAGCGTGAGCGGGCCCGCGCGACTCTCGCTGTTTGGCGGTTTCGGCGTCGAGCTGGAATACATGATCGTCGACGCCGAGACGTTGTCGGTGCGGCCGATCGCCGATGAATTGCTCTCCGTCGGCGCGGGCGAGCCAGGCGCCGGAGATGTCGAGCGGGGCGAAATCGGCTGGTCGAACGAACTCGTCGCGCATGTCGTCGAGCTCAAGGTGAGTGAGCCGGCGCCGTCGCTCGAGCCGCTGCCTGCGCTGTTCCAGAAAAACGTTCACGAAATCAATGCGATCCTCTCTGCACGGGGCGCGCGGCTGATGCCGGCCGGCATGCACCCCTGGATGGTCCCCGAACGCGAAACGCGAATCTGGCCTGGCGAGTACGGCCATGTCTACCAGGCGTTCGATCGCATCTTCGGCTGCCGCGGACACGGCTGGGCCAACTTGCAGAGCCTGCACCTCAACCTGCCGTTCGCGGACGACGCCGAATTCGCTCGCCTGCACGCGGCCATTCGCCTCGTGCTGCCGATTCTGCCGGCCCTGACGGCCAGCTCGCCCGTCGTCGAGGGGCGCGTCACGGGCCTCATGGACAACCGGCTGGAAGTGTATCGCACGAACTCCAGGAAGATCGCGCGGGTCGCCGGGCAGGTTATTCCCGAACCAGCGTTCAGCCGCGCTGAATACGACCTGCAGATCCTCGAGCCCCTGTACGCCGAGATCGCGCCTCACGACCCGGCGGGAGTGCTGCGTCACGAATGGCTGAATGCGCGCGGGGCGATCGCCCGCTTCACGCGGAACGCGATCGAAATCCGCGTGATGGATGTGCAGGAATGTCCCCTGGTCGACGTGGCGATCTGCGCCGCCGCCGTCGCCGTGCTGCGAGCGCTCGTCGACGAGCGCTGGTCGTCGCTGGCGGAACAGCAATCCGCGGCCGTCGCACCGCTCGCCGAAATCTTACTGGCGACAATTCGCGACGCCGAGCAGGCGGTGATCCGCAATCGCGACTTTCTGCGGCTGTTCGGGTTCCCGCAAGAATCAGGCACGGCCAACGATGTCTGGCGGCATTTGCTTTCCGCGGTTCCCGAGGTGACAAGCACCGAAAGCGCGTGGCACGAACCGCTGGACGTGATCCTGAACGATGGCCCGCTGGCCCGCCGGATTGTCCGCGCGCTCTCGCACGACGATCAGTCCGCGGTTTACCGCGAGCTGTGCCGATGTCTGGAAGTAGGTCAGGCTTTCCAGCCTGACAGCGCTGCGTAATCGCCAGCCAAAACGGTCGCCAAGCCAAAGCCATTCGCCGGCGCCAAACGATTTCTCGTTTCGTCAGGCGTCATCTTTAGGGCAGGAAGCCGTTTGTCTCGTTCAAAGCCGCACTGCCGTCAGGCTGGAAAGCCTGACCTACCCGCAATCGGATTTATGGATAGCGTTGTCCGCCACAGGTCGTCATAATAGTAAGCACTGATGTCTCACCTGTTTGGGGCGTTCCGGTCCGCCGGTTCGCTCTCCCGCCTGTGTCTGTCTGTCATCGCTGAAAAACTTCAGGAGGACCCTCCGTGATTTCCTCCCATCGCCTGTGCCGGCGTTCGTTTGCTCTCATCTTTCAAGGGCTTACGGTAATTGCCGGTCTGTCCGTATTGACCGGCGCTGCGCACGCGCTCGACTTCAAAGTCGCCCCGGCCAAGGTGACGTTCGAACGCAATTTCGAGCAGGCCCAACTGCTGGTGACGGCCACCGATTCGGCCGGCGCATCGACCGAACGCTCGGACGACCTGACGACCTGCGCCCAGTTCACATCGAGCAACCCCGACATCGTTTCGGTTTCGCCGGCGGGCCGCCTGCTGGGACTGGCCAACGGCGATGCCGTGATCACTGTCACCGTCGAAGGGATTTCGAAGCCGGTCGACGTGCACATCGAAGGGATCGTCGCCGAAGCGCGGATCGATTTCAGCGAGCAGGTGCTCCCCATTCTGTACAAGGCGGGTTGCAATGGAGGCGCGTGCCATGCCAGCCAGCATGGCAAAGGGGGCTTTATCCTCTCGGTGATGGGCTACGACCCGCCAGCCGACCGCAACGCGATCGTCCGTGACCGGATGCAGCGCCGCGTCGATCTGCTCAATCCCGCCGACAGCCTGATCCTCAAGAAGCCGACAATGTCGGTTCCGCACGGAGGCGGGCGGCGCATGGAAGTCGGTTCAACCGACTACCGGATCTTTTCGTCATGGATCGCCTGCGGCGCCCCGGAACCAAAGTCCGACGGTCGCAAAGTCACGAAGCTGATCGTGAGCCCCGCGTCGCGCGTCGGCCAGCCGGGCATGAAGCAGCAGCTTCAGGTGCAGGCGCTGTACAGCGACGGCAAGTCGCGAGACGTCACCGCCTGGGCCCGTTTCGACAGTATGGATGACTCGGTGCTCAGCGTTACCTCGGCGGGCGTCGTGACGGCGACCGGTCGCGGGCAGGCGCCCGTCATGGTGCGCTACGAGGGGCAGGCCGAGATCTCGACGGCCGTCATTCCCTTCGGCGAATCGGTCGACCTCGCTGGCTGGCAGAACAACAACTTCGTGGACGAGCTGGCCTCGGCGAAGTTCCGCGAGCTGGGCATCTCGCCGTCGGGCCTGTGCGACGACGCGGCTTTTTTGCGGCGGGCGTATTTCGACGCGATCGGCGCTCTGCCCACCGTGGAAGAGGCGACGGCGTTTCTCGATTCGACCGACCCCGACAAGCGCAAGAAACTCGTCGACCGGTTGCTGGGGCTCACCGGCGACCCGGCTCAGGACATTTACAACGACAGGTACGCCGCGCTGTGGACCCTGAAATGGGCCGACCTGATCCGCAACAACAGCACGGTGACGGGCGAGACGGGCATGTGGGCCCTGCACAACTGGCTGCGCGAAGCGTTCCGCACGAACAAGCCGTTCGACGAATTCGTCCGCGAGCTGGTGACGGCCAAGGGCTCGATCTTTTCGAATGGCCCGGCCAACTACTACCGCATCGCCAACAACCCGCCCGACCTCGCGGAAACGACGTCGCAGCTCTTTCTGGGCATCCGGCTGCAATGCGCGAAGTGCCACCACCACCCGTTCGAGAAATACAGCCAGGCCGACTACTACGGGTTCGCCGCGTTCTTCGCACGCGTGGGGACGAAGGGCAGCTCGGAATTCGGCAACTTCGGCGGCGAGACGGTGGTGCTCGTGCGATCGGGAGGCGAAGTGGGGCACCCGAAAACGGGTAAGATCATGCCTCCCACGCCGCTCGACGGCGAGCCGGTCGACGACCCGCTCGACCGCCGGATTCCGCTGGCGAAATGGCTCACCAGCCCCGACAACGAATTGTTTGCCCGCAATGTCGTCAATCGCTACGTGGGATACCTGCTGGGGCGCGGCCTGGTCGAGCCGATCGACGACATGCGCTCGACCAATCCACCGACCAACGTCGCCTTGATGCAGGCGCTGTCGCGAGATTTTCGGTCGAGCGGGTTCAACGTCAAGCACCTGATGCGGACCATCATGAACTCGCGCTTGTACCAGCTCGATTCGCAGCCCACGCCGCAGAATGCCGCCGACAGCCGTTTCTACAGCCACTTCAAGGTGAAGCGGATTTCCGCCGAGCCGCTGCTGGATGCGATCGACTATGCCACCGGCTCGGCTACGAAATTCCCCAACCTGCCGCTGGGGACCCGGGCGACCGAGTTGCCCGACGCCATCTACCAGAACCCGTTCCTCGTGACGTTTGGAAAGCCGAAGCGAGCCAGCGTCTGCGAGTGTGAGCGCACGCCCGATGAAAATCTGGCGCAGGCGCTGCACACCCTTAACGGAGACGTCGTGGCTGCGAAGATTGCCGACGGCAAGGGGCGCGTCGCCACGCTGCTGGCGGCCAAGAAGTCTCACGACGAAATCGTCACCGAAATTTACCTGGCGACCGTCTCGCGCCGCCCGACAAGCGCCGAGATCGATGCTTCAAAGAACTTCCTCACCGCCAGCCCCAACCCGCAGGAATGCTACCAGGACCTGCTGTGGGCGCTGATCAACTCGAAGCAGTTTCTTTTTGTAAGGTAAGCCGTAGCGGCGGGCTGTCTGCTCGCCGTTTAAGGCTCAACGTCCGAATTCTCGCTGTGTGTCTTTCAATGTTTGCTCCATGCAGCTTCCCAATTCAGAAGTGGCGTATGTGCCGAAAGAGAAGTTGACCGGCTATCTCTTGTCGGAAATTCATCCTGTAGGAAGAGCGAAGTCTCGGTACTTTCGCAGCTTGGGGTATCACGAGGGGAATGCCGACGAACTCGAAGCCAGCCTCATTGCCATTGCTCAGAATCAACCAGTAACGGAAAATGTGAGTACGCCGTATGGCGAAAATATGTCGTCGACGGATCGTTCATGCCGCCGAACGGGCGGACTGCTTTATTGCGAACCGTGTGGATCATTGACGCCAGCGACGGCCGACCCAGGTTTGTCACTGCGTTTCCGTTGTAGCCGGAATAAACTCAGATGATTGAAGAGCTCGATACGGTCGTATTGACGAAGGATATACCCGCCTCTGGATTGCAGGCGGGTGACGTGGGTGCTGTCGTACACCATTACCCGGGAAGCACGTCATTTGAAGTCGAATTTGTGGCTGCCGACGGCAGGACGATCGCGCTTCTCACTCTGTCCCAAGACGAAATTCGCACCAGGAAGGCGAGCGAGATTCTCCACGTGCGCGACTTGGCATCGGCATAGCGACTCCGGAATTCCGCGACATTGGCTCAATGATCAGCGATTGAACCCAAGGACATTGTAATGAGGAATTTCTTTCGCATCGGATATATCACTTTCTCCCTTGCTCTTACCATTCCGGCCAGCGCCCAGACGAACAACTCGTATCCGATGCTGATGAGCGTGCGTCCGGCGGCGGCCCAGGTGGGGCAGACGACCGAGCATGAAGTCACCGCCCGCTATATTCTCTCGGGAGCCGACCAGGTCATCGTCTCGGGAGAGGGTGTCAAAGCGGAGATCGTTCCCGAGGAAAAGAGCGACAAGGACGCGAAAGAGAAGGACGAGCCCCGGCCGGGACGCAAGCGGAATCGCGGCGGCCGCAACGCCTCGAAGATCAAGGTGCGGTTCACCGTCGCACCCGAGGCGGTCCCCGGTGTGCGCGACTTTCGCATCATCACCCCGCACGGCGCGAGCACCGTGGGGCAGATCGTCGTGGCGCGAGATCCCATCATCAGCGAAACCGGCGACAACGACACGGTCGCCAAAGCCATCGAGGTCAAACTGCCGGCCACCGTCTGCGGCGCCATCGAAAAGGCCGAAGACGTCGATTTCTACAAGTTCCACGCCGAGGCGGGAACGGCCCTGACGTTCCATGTGCGTTCGCAGCGGTTGCTCAACCGGCTGCACGACATGCAGACCCGCGTCGACCCGATGATTACGCTGCGCACCGCCGCCGGCACGACGCTCGCCGCCAGCGACAACTACTACGCCGGCGATCCCCTGCTGTTCCACAAGTTCGAGCAGGCGGGCGACTATCTGCTCGAAGTGCGCGACGTGCGCTACCAGGGAAACGGCGACTGGACGTACAGCATCGAAATCAACAACCGCCCGTTCGTGACCCAGGTGCTGCCGCTGGCTGTGAAGCCCGGCGCCGAAACGAAACTGTCGCTGGTCGGTTACAACCTGCCGTCCGATCCCACGATTGCACTGACGCTTCCCGCCGATGCGGCGCCGGGTCTGCGATGGGTGTCGCCCGCCGTGGGTGGCCAACCGGCCAATGATTTCGCCGTGTATGTCACGGCGCTTCCGACGGTGCTCGAAGCACCTGTCTCCGCGCCCCCTGCCGCAGGAGCGCCCGCGACGACTGCCGCGGCCAATCCTGCGGCGACTGCCCAGGCCGTCACCGTTCCCGCAGTCATCACTGGCCGGATCGACGCGGCCGGCGAATCCGACCGCTATGCTTTCGACGTCAAGGCCGGCGACAAGCTGTCGTTCGAGGTCGTGGCCCGCCGCGCCCAGTCGGGGCTCGATCCCATCATCCGCATCCTCAACGACAAGGGAGGGATGGTTTCGGAAGCCGACGACACGTCGTTTCATCGCGTCGTCAGCGCCGATTCAACGCTTGAAAACTGGAATGCGCCGGCGGACGGAAAGTTTGTGCTCGAGATTCGCGATCTGCACCTGCGCGGCGGCGCGCAATACACGTATGCCATCCAGGTCACCCGGGCCGAGCCGCATTTCTTGCTCGACGTCGACACCGACAAAACCCTGCTCGCTCCCGGCATCAACTCAGTGTTCTACGTCCGTGCGCAGCGCAAAAATGGCTTTGCCGGCGACATTCAGCTTGCAGTCGAGGGGCTGCCTCCAGGAGTCACCGCGGTGGCCGGCAAGATTCGAGCCGATGCCAACGACGGTTGCGTGATCCTGCAGGCCGCGCCCGACGCACAGGACTGTGCCGCGAACATCCGCGTCACCGGCGCGGCGACCCATCCGGTTCCGAACGGCCAGCCGCTGGCCCTGACGGCCGTCGCCCAGCCGCTGCAGGAGTATTACTCCCCTGGCGGCGGACGAGGCAACTACCCGGTCGACCTGCACACCGTCTCGGTCGCCGATCCGATGGACATTCGCGCGGTGAAAATCAGCACGACCGAGGTGAAATTGAAGCCAGGTGACTCACAGAAGATCGATGTGACGATTGAACGCGCGCCGGGATTCAAGGGGAACGTGACGCTCGACGTGCTGTTTCAGCACCTCGAACAGCCGTTCGGCAACAGCCTGCCCAAAGGGGTGAAGATGGACGGCGCCGCCAGCAAGACGCTGCTGACGGGGGAAGAGACGAAGGGCTTCATCACGCTGAAAGCGGCCCCCGACGCGCCGCCGGTCGAAAAGCAGCTCATCCCCGTGATGGCCCACATCTCGATCAACTTCGTGATGAAGCACACCCTCTGCGCCGCCCCGGTGTACGTGACGGTTGAAAAGTAGAAGCGGCTTCCAGCCGCTTCATGGCAATTCGACCACCACGTCGGCGCCTTCGACCTTCACCGAATACGCCTTGTGACTCATCCGCGGGTTGAGGCAGTTCTGGCCGTTCGTGACGTTGAATTGCCAGCCGTGCCACGGGCAGGTGACGGTTGATCCGCGCAGCGTCCCCTCTCCAAGCGGCCCGCCTGCATGCGGGCAGACGCCATCGAGCGCGTAGATCGTGCCGTCGACATTGAACAATGCCACAACCTGGTCGTCGGCCATCACTTCTTTGGCCGTGCCCGGCGGGACCTCACTGACGCTGGCAACGCGGACCGATCGGGGCATGGGGCACTCGTGGCGGGGAATGACGAATGACGAAATTCAAATGACGAAGGAAATCCGAAGCACGAAATCCAAAAGGGAACACCGTGCTCCTGCATCATATCCCGTTGCGCAGGGCTCTGTCACGCGGGCCCCATTTGCGCGGAAACGACGATTGGACGGATAGAATGCGAAGAGTCGCGATCATACGTCGAAACTGCCCCTTGATGCGGCTGGAAGCCGCCCAAAGTAGAAGCGGCATCCTGCCGCTTCAGCAATGCGGCACCCGAACGAATTTCGTTGCCATCGGCCACAAACAAGTGCACCAAACTCGACACGTTCACGGAAGGAGCCCGCAACGTGTTCGTCGTTCGTCAGCCGTGCCCTCTGATGCGGCAGGATGCCGCATCTACTTTGGCGTCCCGACGACGCGGTCGAGTTCGGCGCGGTTGCGGTGCTGTTCGACGAGCGCCTGCTGGTATTTTTCGTTGAGCTCGATGAACTCGCGCTGCGCCTGCACCAGCCGCAGGAAATCCACGGTTCCGGCCGTGTAGCCGCTGGCGGCCGCCGCCACGTTGCCTTCCGTCGCGGGCAACAGCTTGCCCTCGAACAGCTCGCGCGTGCGGCGGCTGGCTTCGAGCCGGGCGTGAGCGGTCTGCACTTCGTTCTTCACGACGTCCACCTCGCGCTCGTATTCGGCCTGCAGCCGGTTGACCCGGAACATCGCCTCGCGCACGGCGGCGTGACGTTTTTCCTGGTAGATCGGCACGTTCAGGTTCAGCGCAATCTGCGCCCGCTGCGCCGCGTCGGTCCAGAAGGTGTCGTATTTTCCCATCACTTCGAAGTCGGGATAATATTCCTGGTTCGCCAGCGCGAGCGCGCTCTGTTCCGATTGAAGGCGCGCCGCAATCGCCGCCAGGTCCGGGCGTTGCTCGATCGCCGCGCGGCGAAGCTCACCGACGTCGGGCCTCCCGGCGGGCGCCCCCAGTTGACGCGGCGGCGGGGGCAGCGGGTGCTGCGGTTCGCGGTGCAGGAGCAGATTGATCCGCGCCACGGCCACCTCGTGCGACTGGTCGAGCTCGACCCGCCGCTGCTCGATCCGCGCCAGCTCGACCTCGGCCTGCAGCACATCCTGCTGAGTGACCTGGTTCGACTCGAATTTCGATTTCGCCGTGTCGTGGAACGCGCCGACTGCCTGCAGGTTCGCGTCGTTGAGCTCCCTCTGCCGGAACACGAGGTAATAGTCGAAGAACGCCAGTTGCGCCGCTTCAGCCAGTCGCAACTGCAGGTCGGCATGATCGTACGACGCGGCGACCGCGTTCCACTGCGCCGCCTGCCCGCGCAATTCGCGCTTGTCGCCCCACGGGATTTTCTGCCCCACCCCCAGCACGTACGACTTCTGGTTGTCGGGCCAGAACGACGAGGGGGCGGCCATCGTCTGCAGCATCGGATCTTCGAGCGCAGAAACCTGCGGGCAGCGCTCGATCGCCGCCCCGTACGCGGAGAGCGCCGCCTGCAGCGACGGATTGCGACGGCGTACTTCCTCGACCAGCCCCGTGAGCGAGAGCTCAACCTGCCCGTTGAACAGCTCCGACCCGTCGCCGGCCGGGGCGGCGGTGTCCTCCGCCAGTTCCTCATGGCCGACCGTGCGAATCGCCGTCGAGGGGGACGCACTGATCTTGGCGGCGCGTGCCGCCGTTTCGGTTTCCACCTGTCTGCGCCCGGCCATCAACGCCGGTGGTTCACGGACAGCAACCTGAGTCTGCTTGGCGGATGAAGCACACCCGGAAACAATCGCCGCGCAAAGCACCATCATTCGCGCACAACAAGCACCCACTAGGCGCTGTGTCGTGATCGCGCGCGATGCGCATTGTTTCAGGAATTTCACGGTCGCCGACACCAGAATTTCTCCGCGCAACATGAGCCCAGCTCCCGCCGAACGGAAGACTCCCCAACGTCTCGTATCGACGTGCCGGCCCCCGCTGACCCCGGAAAAACCGTCAAAACCGGCACAATCCCACCATTTCCGCCCCGACGACCGCTACAAATTGCCCAAACGGACCGACGATCCATAGCCAATGCTGCCAGCAGCGGTTGCGACGTTCCGAGTGGAACAGGCTCTGCCAATTCTCCTTTGCGCCTTCGCGGCTTTGCGTGAGACTCTTTTCTGGTTTCCGTCTCGACAATGCCCACGGATTGCCGCGCCATCCGTGGGTTCCCTGCGCTGGTGATTTTCGCAGCAAATGAATGTTCGCAACCGCTGTCGATCGACCTTCATCTTGTCCGCTTCCGAAGGGCGACGTATGATTGAACAGGGTTTGTCTATGCACGCAATTCGCCACCGACTGTCGACTGCCTTTGTCTGGGCGCTGGTTCCGCTGATCGCCGTGGGCGGAATGCCGCGGATCAGTTGCATCTGTCCCGGCGGCCAGCACAAGCTGTTCTGCGACAAGCCCCTCGACAAAGCGTGCTGCCAGGCGACGTCGGAACAACCATCGAATCGTTCCTGCTGCCATAAGTCCGCGGGCCACGGACCTGCTCGCAAACTTCAGCAGTCTGCCGGCGCGACCCTTACGAATGCGGGTTGCACGCGTTACCTGGTGAGCCCCTCGGTACCCACGCTTCAGAAGATCGTTTCGACGCCGAATCCGCTGCCCGATTGGGCGACGTTTGATCCGGCCCCCGCGCTTCTGGCGGTCTTGTCGTCGGCCTCTGTCAGCGAATGCGATCGGGACTACGCCCTGCCCGTCCCGGATCTGATCATTGCGCATCAGGTCTTTCTGATCTGATCGCCGCGCGCCCGCCTGTTTTCCTGGCCGCGCATTCTGAAGGCGTCTCCGTCCCAAGCCCCGGCAGGGGCGACATACTTTAGCCAATGGCGCAAGCCACTGGCTAGAACTATGCCGCTGCTCCGCAGCTAGACACGACACACTCGGGTGACCAATGACTGATTCACACGACAAGGCATCGCAACAACCCCTCGACGACGAAGGGGGCCTGCACGCTCCGCCCGAGCTCACCGGCTGGCGCGAGATCTGGTGGTGGTTCGATTTTCTGATCCTGGTGAAACTCGCCCGCCTGCGGTTCATCGCCGTGCTCGTGGCCATCGGCGCTGTGATCACCCAGTGGGACAACCTCGCCGCCCACTACGACAAGTGGACCAGAGACCCCAACGCGCACCCCGGCGCGGCCTCCGATGTCGAATGGTTCTGCCCCATGCACCCGTCGGTCATCCGCGACAACCCCAAAGACAAATGCCCGATCTGTTTCATGCCTCTCTCGAAACGCAAGAAGGGGGACGTGCACGAAGAAGCGCTTCCCGCCGGCGTCGTCAACCGCGTGCAGCTCTCACCCTATCGCGTCGTGCTCGCCGGCATCAACACGTACCCGGTCGATTATCAGCAGCTTTCGAAGGAAATCACCGCGGTCGGCTACGTCGAATTCAACGAGCGGCAGGTCAAAAACGTTTCCGCCCGCGTGAAGGGGCGCATCGACACGCTCGTCGTCAATGAAACCGGGCAGACAGTCGACGAGGGAGACGTCCTCGCCGCGCTCTACAGCCCCGAGCTGAACGTCACCGTGCAGAACCTGCTCGACGCGCAGAAGCGCGGCAATCGTGAGCTCGTCGAAAGCGGCAAGAACCGCCTCGCGCTGCTGGGCATCAGCGAAGACCAGGTCAACGAAGTGCTGAAGACGGGCAAGGGGAACTCACACCTCAAGATCCGCTCGCCGATTTCCGGGCACGTCATCAAGAAATACGTCCGCGAAGGGCAGTATGTCGACGAAGGGACCCCTCTGTACGACATAGCCGACCTGTCGACAGTCTGGATCCAGGCCCAGATTTACGAAGACGATCTGGCCTTTCTGCCCGCCGAGCAGGTCCACAAGCCGGGATCGCGCCTGTTCGACGACCCGTTGCGGATCACCGCCACCACGCGGGCCTATCCGGACGAAGAATTCCACGGCTTGCTCACGTTCATCTATCCTCACGTCGATCAGGAAACGCGCACCGTGACGGTGCGGTTCGAGCTCAACAACCCCGGGCATCGCCTGCGTCCGGGAACGACCGCCACGGTGCGGATCAAAGTCCCGCCCCGCGAGATTTACGTCCTGAAGCAGGCCGTCGATGCCGAAGGGGCCGGCCGCGAGATGCTCGAACAGGGGATGGTGCTGGCCGTCCCCGAGACAAGCGTGATCGACACGGGGACCCAGACGATCGTCTACCGGCAGACGCTGCCCGGAATCTACGAAGGGGTCCGCGTCGACCTGGGCCCGCGCATGTCGGGGCCCGACGACGTCACCTACTTCCCCGTGCTCCGCGGGCTGGAACCGGCTGAGCTCGTCGTGACGGCCGGCTCGTTTCTCGTCGACGCCGAGACGCGCCTCAACCCGGCGGCCGGCTCGATCTATTTTGGAGGCAGCGGCACAAAGGGCTCGGGGGGATCGACCGTCCGCCCCTCGACCCCCGAAGACAGCGACCGCAAGATCAAAGACGCGCTCGCCCGGCTGCCTCCCGCCGATCGCGCGATCGCCGAGCGGCAGAAGTTCTGCCCCGTCCTTCCCGACAGCCGGCTGGGCTCGATGGGCGTGCCGGTCAAGCTGAACATCGCGGGCGAGACCGTGTTCCTCTGCTGCAATGGCTGCAAAGCCGACGCGCTCAAAGACGAACAGGCGACACTGGCTAAAGTCCGCAAGCCGCGGCCCGGCAGTTCAGCCGGCGCACCGTCGGCAACGGGCCGGCCGGCCGAAAAGGAATCCCGCGAAGCCCGCGCCGAGCGGGAGATTCGCGAGGCGCTGGCGGAACTCTCGCCCGAGGACCGGGCGCTGGCCGAATCGCAGCGATTCTGCCCGGTCCTGGCCGACAGCCGGCTCGGTTCGATGGGAACTCCGATCAAGCTGATGGTGCAGGGGCGTCCCGTCTTCATCTGCTGCGAAGGCTGCCAGAAACGGGCCCTGGAAAACCCCGTCGCCACCCTCCAGGCCCTCGAGCGCGAGCAGCGCAAGAAGAAATCCGAATGACGAATGAAATCCGAAATCCCAATTCCGAAATTCCAGGGGGAACCACGAAAACGACGAATGACGCGAAAACGACTCCGCGAAAAAAGTCGTCCACAGATTTCGCAGATTTCCACAGATGGGTTTCATCTCGGAGACTTTTCAATCTGCGAAATCCAGTGAATCTGTGGATCAGAAGGATGCAATCGTGCCATTGCAGCTCAAACGGCGCAGGCTGAAGCTTGAACTCCAACTGACGCTTCGACCCTATTTACTTCCGAAATCCGAAATCCCAATTCCGAAATGTCATTCCCGTGATTGAACGCCTGATCGAGCTTTCGATTCGCAACCGGTTTCTCGTCCTGTGCCTGGCGGCGGCGCTGACGGTGGCGGGCGTGTACGCCATGCTCGATACGCCCGTCGACGCCATCCCCGATCTCTCCGAGAACCAGGTGATCGTCTTCACCGACTGGATGGGGCGCTCGCCCCGCGAGATCGAAGACCAGGTGACGTATCCCCTTTCGCGCAAGCTGCAGGGGCTGGCCGGCGTTCGCGCCGTCCGCTCGTCATCCGAATTCAACTTCTCGATGATCACGATCATCTTCGAGGACGGCATCGACTTTTACTTCGCACGGCAGCGCGTCACCGAAAAACTTGCCCAGTCCTCGACGTTTCTGCCGCCGGGCGTGCTCCCGTACATGGCCCCCGACGCCACGGCCCTCGGCCAGATTTTCTGGTACACGGTCGAAACCTCGCCGCAGAACCCGATCGACACGTCGCGCTTGTGGGCCCTCAACAAGTTCTACATCGCCCCGCAGCTCAACGCCGCGCAGGGAGTCGCCGACGTGGCCACCGTCGGAGGCTCCCCGCTCGAATACCAGATCGACGTCCGCCCCGAGGCGCTGCGGGCGTACGGGATCACGCTCGGCGACCTGTATTCCGCCGTCGCCCGCAGCAACATGCCCGCCGGCGGAGGCGTCGTGCAGAAGAACAACGCCGAGTACATCGTGCGCGGCGTCGGCTGGATCCGCGACAAGCACGACATCGAGATGACTGTGATTAAAGAAGTCAAAGGCACGCCGATCTACGTGCAGACCGTCGCCACCGTGCAGCTCGGAACTCAGTTCCGCCGCAGCGTCTACGAAAAAGATGGCAACGAAGTCGTGGGGGGCGCAGTGCTGATGCGCCACCAGCAGA
>JACQFH010000309.1 GCA_016200145.1 Planctomycetia bacterium
CTCGTTCATGAGGCATACCTCCGGCTGGTCGACGTGGAGCAGGCGCAGCACTGGGACTCGCGGGGCCACTTTTTTTCGGCCGCGGCCGAAGCCATGCGGCGGATTCTCGTGGAACAGGCCCGGCGTAAAGAAGGACCGAAAGCCGGGGGCAACTATCAACGCGTCGAATTGTCGGATGTCGACCCGGAAATCCGCGGCCCGCAGCTCGATATTCTCGACTTAAGCGAGGCCCTCGACAGGCTGGAAGCACATGATCCACGCGCGGCACAGCTCGTCAAGCTGCGGTTCTTCGCCGGGTTGACGAGGCAGCAGGCGGCAGAGACGCTCGGCGTATCCACGGCAACCGTTGATAACGACTGGGCTTATGCCAAAGGCTGGCTACAGGTCGAGCTGCGCGGATCTAATCGCCCTGAATCGTGATTGCCAGGCACCGGAAAATCTGGTGGTGTCCGTTTTTGTGGTGCAGGCGTCTCGCCTGCCTGATGCAGCCGAGACGGCCGCACCACAAATTCGGCAAAGACGGACACCACCGAAAATCTCTGAAATCCGTTATAGGGTTTGCCGTCGGTTCTCGCATTGTAGATAGACGGTTAACCACCTGCGCGAGGAAAAGAACACATGCCTGACAACCTGCTCGACGCAAAGGCGATCTTCAACGTGGCCCGCAAGATTGATTGCGACGAGGCCCGGGCCGAGTATCTCCAGCAGATCAGCCAAGGCGATGCCGGGCTGATCAACCGCGTGACCGCCTTGCTGCAGGGATTCAAGAAACAAAGTCGCTTTCTCGAAGCCCCTTCCCTGGAAGTTGGCGCCGCGACCTTCATCGTGCCGCCCGAACGCGAGGGGCCCGGCACGGTCATCGGCCCGTACAAGCTGCTGGAGCAGATCGGCGAGGGGGGCATGGGCACCGTCTACGTCGCCGAGCAGAAGGTGCCCGTGCGCCGCACGGTGGCCTTGAAAGTCATCAAGGCGGGCATGGATACCCGTGAAGTCATCGCCCGCTTCGAAGCCGAGCGGCAGGCGCTGGCGATGATGAATCACCCCAACATCGCCAAGGTCCTGGATGCCGGAGCGACCGAGGCAGGACGCCCCTATTTCGTGATGGAGCTGGTCAAAGGCGTTCCCATCACCGATTTCTGCGATCAACAGAAGCTCGCGACGCGCGAACGACTGCTGTTGTTCATCACGCTCTGCCAGGCGGTCCAACACGCGCATCAAAAGGGCCTGATCCATCGCGACCTCAAGCCCAGCAACCTCTTGGTCGAGATGCACGACGTGACGCCCGTGCCCAAAGTGATCGACTTTGGCGTGGCCAAGGCGATGGGTCAGCAATTGACCGAAAAGACGCTGCACACCGGCTTCAGTCAGATGGTGGGGACGCCCTTGTACATGAGCCCCGAGCAGGCGGGCCAGAGCAGCATTGATGTCGATACGCGCAGCGACGTTTATTCGCTGGGCGTATTGCTCTACGAAATTCTCACCGGCCACACACCGTTCGAAAGCGAAACGCTGAAGAGCGCCGGCTTTGACGAGATGCGCCGGATGATCCGCGAAGTCGATCCGCCCCGCCCCAGTGCGCGAATCAGCACGCTGCAAGCGCAGGCTTTGTCCACAGTATCCGATCGCCGACAGGTTGAGCCGCATCGGCTCAGCCAGCAGCTCAAGGGCGAGTTGGACTGGATCGTGATGAAGGCTCTGGAGAAGGACCGTACTCGGCGGTACGAATCGGCCACGGCCCTGGCCGCCGACGTCCAGCGGTATCTCAATGACGAACCGGTCGAGGCCTGTCCGCCGTCGGCCGCCTATCGCTTCCGCAAATTCGCGCGGCGGAATAAGGCGCCGCTCATGACGGCAGCGCTGGTGGCCGCGGTCGCAGTCACAGCCGGCGGTTTCGGCTGGCAGCACGTGCGACAGCAGGCGGCAACCGATCGACAGGTGGAACTGGCGCTCCAGGAAGTCACGGTCTTTCAGGGCGAGTCCAACTGGGCGCAGGCGACTGCGGCACTCAAGCGGGCCGAAGTGCTTTTGGCCGGCCAGAGAGCCAGCGCCGCACTCCAGCACCGCACCGACGGCTTACGACGCGACTTGGACATGGCCTCTGAATTGGAAGAAATCCGCCTGCGGGCAACGGAATTTTCCACCGGAGATATTTTTACGGGCAGGGGCTTCGAATTTAAAATCGCCGATGCCGATTACCAGAAGGCCTTCCGGGCCTATGGCGTCGATCTGGAAACCCTCGACCCACCTAAAGCTGCGGAATTCCTGCGGGCGCAGGCCATTCACCAGGAGTTGGTCGCGGCCCTGGACCATTGGGCCCGCCTGCTCGTGGATAATAAAGCAAAAAGGGAGAGCCGGGATCGGTTGTTGAGCATCGCAGGGCTGGCCGACTCCGACGACTGGCGGAACCAGGTGCGCCTGGCGATTGCGGAGGGCAATCTCGACGCCTTGAAAGCCTTTGCCCGTGGCGAGTTGGTGCAGACCTTGCCCCCCTCAGCCCTGGATCTTCTCGCGGAAGCGCTGCGTTGGCTGGGCGCCAATACCGAGGCGCTGACCCTGTTACGAGAAGCCCAGCGGCGACACCCCGGGGATTTCTGGATTAACATCGACTTGGCGTGGATGGTTCGTGTCTATGGCAGCGCTCACGATGAGTCGATTCGTTTTTGTACGGCCGCCCTGGCGACTCGGCCAAAGAGCCCGGATGCCTATGTCAACCTTGCCATTGCCCTGTTCCATAAGGGTTCGCTGGATGACGCAGAGGCGATGTGCCGGCAGGCGATTCGCCTCAAATCGGAACATGCCTCCGCCCATAGCATGCTCGCCAGATGTCTGCATGCAAAGGGCTTGAATGACGAGGCGGCGACGGCCTTCCGGGAAGTGATCCGGATCGACCCGACGCACTTCTGCGCTCGTCTCAACCTCGGCTTGGTTCTCGGTGTTAAGGGATCGTATGACGAGGCGATAGCCATGAATCAGGAGACTTTGCGGTTGTTTAAGGACGCTGACACAGACGGTGAACTCTGGAAACTCCACGCCAACCTCGGCAACGCGCTCGTCCACAAACGTCGGTTGGACGAGGCCATTGCCTCCTATCGTGAGGCCATCCGGCTCAACAAGGACGCAGCCAGCGTCCACTCCAGCCTCGGCGCGGCGCTCCGAGAAAAAGGTCAATTGGACGAGGCCATCGCCTCGTGCCGCGAGGCCATCCGGCTTGACAAGAACTCTGCCCCTGCCCACTGCATTCTCGGCGATGCATACCGAGCCAACGGGCAATTGGACGAGGCCATCGCCTCGTATCGCGAGGCAATCCGGCTCGACAATAACTGCGCCCTCGCGCACGGCATTCTCGGCGAGATATTGCAAGCCGCGAGTCAATTGGACGAGGCGATCGCCTCGTGCCGCGAGGCCATCCGGCTTGACAAGAACTGTGCCCCGGCCCACCACATTCTCGGCGATGCATACCGAGCCAACGCGCAATTGGACGAGGCCATCGCCTCGTATCGCGAGGCAGTCAGGCTCGACAAGAACAACGCCCTCGCGCACGGGCGACTCGGCGAGATATTCCAAGCCACTGGTCAATTGGACGAGGCCATCGCCTCGTACCGCGAGGCGATAAGGCTAAAGCCTGACGATTCCTGGGTCCACAATAATCTTGGCGACTTGCTCTGGGATAAGGGCCAGTTGGGCGAAGCCATTGCGTCATACCGCGAGGCGGCCATCCGGCTCAAGGCGGATAACGCTGAGCGCCATAATCACCTCGCCAGGTTGCTGGCGAATTGTGCTGATCCCAAACTCCGCGATATCCCCCAGGCGGTGCAACTGGCACAGCAAGCGGTCAAGCTCGATCCGTCGGGGCATGAATGGTGGAACACGTTGGGCGTCTGCCAATACCGCGCGGGTGATTGGAATGCCGCAGTCACCGCTCTGCAGAAATCCATGGAACTCGACCGAGGAGGCAACAGTGTCGACTGGTACGTTCTTGCCATGGCCCACTGGCAACTGGACCACAAAAAAAAAGCCCGCGAATTGTACGACCAGGCGGTTCAATGGATGGAAAAGAACGACCCGGAGAATGAGGAGTTCCACCGATTTCGGGCGGAAGCGGACGAGCTCATGAAAGACAAGTGACGAGAGACGGACTCTTGTCTCGACAGCGCAGAGTTGATGCGTGGGTGGCCGGGGCTGGACCCTTTGGGAAGCCCCGGAGGGTGACAAGACACGAACAGATAATCATGCGCCACCCGCTACTTGAAGATTCAGAGACGCTCACCGGGGCTTCCCGTTGGTCCAGCCCCGGCCACCCCAGGCGTTACCCACGATTTCATGATTGACGTGGTGCCAAGGGTAGGTTGACTCAACCTGCCACTGGCATCTGACCCAGAAAAAACACGGCCGGTGAGCACGAGGTTGGCACCACATCGCTCACCGGCCGCAACGTCCCGTAGCGCACAGTCTGCGCGCCGCGGTCGCGTTTTTATTGTATGCGGACCACTGTTCGAAGACGAGCCGCGACCGTAAGTGAGCGTTACGGATTGCCGACACGATTCACGAAAACCACTCCCTTACGGTCGCGGCTCGGCGTTGATTCTGCGGTGGGCCGGACTCGAAATTGTCCCACCCGACCGGCTTTCTATTCCTCCAAGACAATCCTCCAACATCGAAACGAGAATGCCCATGTTGCTCACATCCTGGATTCGAAGTTTCCAGCAACGATTGTTTATTCGACGAAGAGCAAAGTCCCGCCGCCGAAGCTCATGTTTTGTGCCATCCGCGGCTGTTGTGGAACTCCTCGAAGAGCGGCGGCTGCTCTCGTTTTCCGCTGGTGTCGATGGGGCCTACATCGTGGAAAACCGGGCTCACGGCTCATACGTGAGCGTGGCGATTCAGCCGGGCAATCAGGCGATCGTCGCTGCCGGGTTCGCCGGGACCCTGCCAAACGGCACGATATCGAGATTTGGCGTGGAGCGCTATGATTCGCTCGGCAACGTGGATGCCAGTTACGGAAATGCCGGTCTGGCCAGCCCGACCCTGGGTCCGGGTCAGGGTGCTGATGCCCTCACCCTGCAGCCGGATGGCAAGGCGGTTGTGGTCGGGGATACCGCTGGTCGCCTCGGTCTGGCCCGCCTCAATGTGGACGGCTCACCGGATGCCAGCTTCGGCAGCGGCGGCTGGACCGCATTCGACATCCAGCCAGGATCGGACGTGGCGGATGCCGTCGGCCTGCAATCCACCGGCAAGATCGTGGTGGCTGGGTATTCCAACAGCACCAACACCATGAGCACCATCGAATCCGCGGTCGTCGCCCGCGTGACTGCCAGTGGCGCGATCGACAGCGGCACGGGTGGTTTCGGCCAGGTCAATGGCACCGGCAAAAATGCCGTACCCGCAGGTTACACACTCACTTCATTCGGCCCGAAAACCTCTGTGTTTACAGGTCTCGCTGTTCAGCCCTTGGACGACAAGCTGGTCGCGGTGGGTGAATTCGTCACGTCCGACAACAGCAGCGAGCGCCTGGTCGTGGCACGGTACACCTCCGCGGGCAAGCTGGACAAGACGTTTAACGGCAGCGGTTATACGGTGCTCGCCCCCGCCGGGATCAGCTCACTCTGGGGCCACTCCGTCGCGTTGCAAACCGACGGCAAGATCGTCGTCGCCGGGGGGTGCACGGATGTCGATGGCTCATGGGACATGCTCATCGCGCGGTTCAACGCCAACGGAACGCTGGACACCAGTTTCGGAGGGGGCAGCGGTTACATTCGTGTCGATGCCGACGGCGCCGGGTCGGTAACGACTGCCGAAGTGAATGGACTGGCGATCCAGCCGGACGGGAAAATTGTCGCGGCCGGCTGGGAGAGAGCCGCAGTCGCCGGTGCTCCCGGGAGCGTGATGGTGGCGCGGCTCAACACCGACGGCACGCTGGACGCGACGTTCGGTGCGAGTGGGATCAAGCTCGGCTCGGCGCTGCCTGGCACCGGGACAAATGACTTTCGGGGCCAGGCGGTCGCGCTCCAGTCTGACGACAGCATCATCGTCGCCGGCCTGGACTATACGGGCAGCACAGGCAGCACCGCGCAGCCCTTACTGATGCGGTTCTTTGGAACGTCCAGCCCGCGGCTCGCCGCGGCACCGCTGGCGACTGGCGGCACCGCATCGACACTGCTGGCCAACGGAGCCGTTACATTCGCAACGAATGGAGCCGCTGCCGGGCCGCTCGACATGAGCGTCCCTATTGGCGGCCTCAGCCAGCCGGCGAGCAATGCCATCCAGGTCGGCGGGACTGTTGCGTCCCCAGCGCCGGAAATCGACGCTGGAAATGCCGGCAATCTGCCGGGCGAAGGCGATCTTTTCTTCGACAGTCTCGGAACGAATTTGGTGAAAGGCCGAAACCGTCGTTAACCGCTGACCGGCAAGCTCTGAGCCGAGTGGGCGGGTGGCAGGGTCCGTTGTAAGGAGCGTTGAATCTCAAGACTTTCATCTTTTTGCCCCCGATGTTTTTGCCTGCTCCGTCTGTCCGTTTTCGCGTTTTCGCCCTTTCGTGCTTTCGTGATTCCTTGATGTCCGGTCGTCTTTAATCCGTGTCTTGTCCGTGTTTATTCCGTGGCTAAAACTTTAGTCCGTCTGTCCCCACCAACGAAAGAGAACTACCATGCGACTCGTTCCCTGGCTCTCCGGTCTGAAACGACGATTGTCCCGGCGATCCTTGACGGCGCGCCGCCCCCGACCGGGGCGCCTGCCTGGGGCGTTCAACGTCGCCGCGGAAGTGCTCGTCGAACGAATGCTGCTGTCAGCAACCGTCGCCTGGACTGGCTTAGGCGATGGACAGAACTGGGGCGACGCAACCAACTGGAGCGGCGGCGTCACGCCGGGCGCGAACGACGACGTGACGATCGATGTGGCGAACGCGAACCCCACGATTATCTTTAACGCCACAGCCGAGATTAAGAGCCTGACCTGCAAAGACACCCTGGCGATCACCGGCGGCGTACTGCAGATCGACCAGGCTTCGTCGATCCAGGTTTTACAACAGAGTGCCGGTACACTCACGGGTAACGGCGACATTACGGTCGCAGGTTTATACGACTGGACGTATGGGACGCTGTCGGGGAGCGGCCATTTGAACGCGAACGGCGGAATGCTGTTGGACGCCGCGCATGATAGCTTTCACATTCTGGACGGGCGTACGCTGAACAATGCCGGAACGGCGGTCTGGAAGAACTTTCCGATCGTCGCGTACAACGGGGCGGTCATCAACAACCTGGCCGGAGCGACGTTCGACATCCAGAGCGACTCGGATCTGGTCTATTCGGCCTCGAATTATGGGATTGTCGGCACGGGGGCGGAGGCAGTGTTCCGCAACGCCGGCACGCTGCGCAAGACTGATGCACAGGCGCCCTACATCGATTACTTCAATCGCGCCCCGGGAACTTTCCTGGAAGCTGCATTCGAGAACACCGGCACGGTTGATGCAGAGGTGGGGACCATCTCGCTAGAAAGCCTAGGACGGAGCGACGGATACGTGACCACGGGCCAGTTCGTCGGGGCCGCAGGCACCACGCTCAGCCTCGCCTATGGCGATCTCTCCGCCTGCGCCCACATTCAGGCTGATAACGTACTCCTTTACAACATTGCCATGGACGGCGTTATCCAGGCGGACAACGTAAATCTCATCGACGTGACCGTCCACGGTGTATACGACGTGACTGGCAGCACGAGCACAAGTTACAGTGTGGCGTTTACGGGGACCATTTTGCACACGGGCGCCATCACGGTGTATGGCGGGGCCGTCGATTTCAGTTCGGACCCGGCATCACCCTTCACCGCGACGAGCCTGACCTTATTACAAAGCTGCTATCTGACGGGGACCACGGATCTGACGGTCTCGGGGCTGTTCCATTGGACGAGTGGGCTTCTGGGAGGGAGTAGCGAGTTGAACGCCAACGGCGGCATCCTGGTGGATGGCGATACGATAAATCAGTACTACATCAAGATCCTGGACGGCCGCACGATCAATAATACTGGGACGGCGATCTGGGATGCGGGGCTCATACTCGCGTACGACGGCGCGGTGATCAACAATCTACCCGGGGCCACGTTCGAGGTTCATAGCGGTTACGATCTGTTGTATGGGAACGGGCTGGGCGGTTTAGGCGCGACAGCCACGTTCCATAATGCCGGCACGTTCCGCAAGACGCGTGACACAACGCCCATCAATCCGTCGGGGCTGAACTACACGGACTTGGGAGACGGGACACAGATGGAAGTCAACTTCGACAACACAGGCACCGTCGACGCGCTGGTCGGGACGTTGACCTTCGTTGACGGATACACCCAGACGGCCGGCTCGACCATCCTCGGCGGCGGCGCGATCGCTTCGTCGAGCCCGCTGAACATTCAGGGGGGCTTGCTGGATGGCAACGGCACGATATCCGGCGGCGTGAACAACGCCGGCACGACCAGCCCCGGTTTCTCGCCCGGCCTGATTAACATCTCAGGCGATTACACACAACAAACCTCGGGCCAGCTTGCGATTGAACTGGGAGGCACGGACCCCGGCACGCAGTATGACCAGCTCGATGTCTCTGGAAATGTGATACTGGCCGGTGCGCTCAACCTGAATCTCCTCAGCGTGTTTCATCCCACGCTCGACCAGAAGTTTGTCATCGTGAAGAACGATGGATCCCGCGCGGTTTCCGGCACGTTTGCCGGACTGGCCGAAGGGGACCGGGTGAGCGCGGGGGGCTGGCAGTTCGCCATCAGCTATCACGGCGACAGCAATGGCGGCGACGGCAAAGACGTCACGCTGACCGCGAAGACGCAATCCACCAGAACCGTGCTCACATCGTCTGCGTCGGCGTCGGCGTCTGCTTCGACTTACGGCGACGGGGTGACGTTTACGGCCACCGTCGTCCCGCAATCCAGCGGCATTCCCAGCGGGACAGTGGAATTCGACGAGGTCACCAGCATCGGCGACTTCATCAAGCAGATTGGCACGAGCACCCTCGATGGCAGCGTGGCGACGCTGCCGTATTCGGACTTTGCTGCCGGGACGCACTATATCGCCGCGAAATACATCAGCACCGACGCTGGCTTTACCGACAGCCCGCTCTCCAACCGAGTGCAGCTCGATGTGAATCGCAAGTCGATCACGGGCGTCATCGCGGCCTGCAGCAAGGTCTATGACGGCTATACGACGGCGATCCTCTTCAGCCAGACGCCCACGGGCGCGCTCGCCGCGGATGTCGGCAACGTCACGCTGACCGTGGGGGCGGCCAGCTTCTCCGACCCGAATGCCGGGACGGGCAAAACGGTGACC
>JACQFH010000335.1 GCA_016200145.1 Planctomycetia bacterium
ACGGTCGACACCGTGATCGAGGAGCTCGATCGAGCCCGGCGCGACATTCCCGAGGCCGAACTGTTCGTACTCAGCGAGTATTGTTTCGACACCCCCGTTCCACCGGCGGTCTGCGACTGGTGTGCGCGGAATCGAAAATATCTTGTCGCCGGCGGTAAGAAACCGCTCAATGGCGATGAATTCATCGACACGGCGTTCGTAATTTCCCCGACAGGCGAAACCGTGTTCGAACAGGGAAAATCAGTACCGATTCAATTCTTCAATGACGGTCTGCCGGCGCGAGACCAGAAGTTATGGGAATCTCCCTGGGGAAAAATCGGGATCGCCATCTGCTACGACCTGAGCTACTCGCGCGTCATTGACCGCCTGGTCGAGCTGGGCGCGCAGGGGCTCATCATTCCCACCATGGACGCTGTCGACTGGGGTGAGCACCAACACTGGTTGCATGCGCACGTGGCGCCGATCCGCGCCCGAGAATACCGCATTCCCATCTTCCGCGTCGCCAGCTCGGGAATTTCCCAGCTCGTCGACGCACAGGGGCGTGAGCGCGTCACGGCGCCTTTTCCCGGGCAGGGTGAACGCCTCCATGGGCGTATGCTGCTGGGTGCTACGGGAAGCCGGCCACTCGACCGGTTTCTTGCCGTGCCGGCCGTGATTGCCGTGGGCGCATTCGTTTCTTATCTCGTCGTTTGCAATTTGCGCGAGCGATTCAAGCCCCGGAGTCGATGATTTCGTGCTGCCTGCAAACAACATCGCGTTCAAAGAATGGGCCGCAATCTGCGAGGCCCTGGGGGCCGGGCGGCAAGCGCTGATCATTCGCAAGGGGGGCATTCACGAGGGGCGCGATGGGTTTCGCGTCGCGCATGGCGAGTTCTGGCTGTTTCCTACGTACGTGCACGAAGCCTCCACCGGTTTGGAACCTGACGGCGAGCCGTTCCTCGCACAGGCCGAAGCAACGAGGCCCGCTGCAGGAACACTGCAGCTTGCGCACTACGCCGTGGTCACCGACGTTTTCGAAGTGCACGACGAGCGCCGGCTCGCGCAGCTTGCCGGGCAGCACGTCTGGTCGCCGCAGACCATCGGCGAACGATTCCATTATCGGCGGCCGGGGCTGTACGTGCTCGGCGTGCGCGCGTTCGTGTGTCGCCCTGTGCATATCGTTCCGGATTCGCCTCACTTCACAGGCTGCCGTTCGTGGGTCGACCTGCCCGACGCGTTGTCGACGACCTCTCTGGATCCCGTGCTGAGCGACAAAGAATTCGAGCGACAGCGCGATCGGTTGCGTGCGGCGCTCGGCCGAGAGTTGGGATTCGCATGAACAAATCGCCCGGTGGCGCAGGTACACACGGTGTGCCGCCGTTTCTGACGACGGCACACGGAGTGTGCCTGCTACTTTGCGCAGAATCACTGCCCGAAAAAAATTTCGAAATCAGGCTTTCCTCGATTTGCGATTTCTGTTTAGAATCGAAGCTGTGAAGAGTGCGGTTGGTTCTGGATGTTGTCTCGTCAGTGGAAGGACGCAGTCTCCATGTTACATTTCTCGTGCGATCTGTGCGGCCAGCCTTTGGACGATCGGCGATACGTGGTGCGTCTCGAGGTCTTTCCGGCCTTCGATCCCGAAGATCTGACCGAAGCCGATCTCGAAGCCGACCACCTGCAGGAGGTCGCCGAAGAGCTGCACGAAATGGAGATCACCGGGGCCGAACTGGAAGACTGCAACTCGAAGTCGTTTCGATTCGACCTCTGCCCGCGCTGCCACGGCAAGTACCTGAAAGACCCGCTCGGTCGCGAGGCGCTGCGCAGGTTGAACTTCAGCGAGAATTAGCCCACGTTGGCACGCATGGGGCGGTTCCGGCGTTTTCCACCGCCCCGGCGGCTGGTTGTGGTGCGAGTTGCGACACTGGGCCTCGTGCTGGGCTTTGCCGCCTGGCAATTCTTTTTCGCCGGCGGGAATCGTCCTCCGACACATGCTCCGCAGCCGGGCGAGACCGCATTCGTCGAGCGGGCCGTCGACGGCGACACACTGCTGCTCGCCGATCGAACGCGAATTCGTCTCCTGGGGGTCGACACCCCGGAAACCAAGCGCCCCGACTGGCCCGTCGAACCGTTCGGGCCTGAAGCGCACGAGTTCACGCGCAGCCACGTGGAGCACCGCCAGGTGCGGCTCGAATTCGACAAAGAGCGGCGCGACAAATACGACCGCGTGCTGGCCTACGTGTACGTGGGCGACTGGTTCCTGAACGAAGAGCTGATTCGCGCCGGGATGGGGCGGGCCGTCACCAATCACCCCTACAGCGAATCCATGAAGCGCCGCTTTCGCGCCGCCCAGAGCGAAGCGAAACGCGAGCGCCGCGGGATCTGGCGCACCGACGCCCCGCGGGGAGAGCGGCAGGGCGCAGCGGGCGCACCCGGACGCTGACGCGTCCGGCTCTCCGGCTTGCGATACCAGAAGCACTGGGAAGCGAAAAAGCAGCGCATCATTCGCGCAGTCCCAGTTTTGCGCGAATCGCCTCCCACGGCTGAATGTACGTGAGAAACGGCAACCCGTCGACGGTCGCTTCGCGGCGTCGCGTGACACCATCCACGGCCGGCCCGGATTCGACCATCTCATTCAGCACGCGCTGCTCGTGGGCGGCGTCGAACGCCGCTACCGCCTGCACGTTGCCGCGAAGCAGCGCCACGGCGGCTGCCAGCGCGTAGCCTCCCCAGTTGCTCGTGCCGGCGACAATGTTCCAGTTGGTCGCAATCCGGCAGGGCACGCGACCGGCCTGTTCGCCCGACAGGCGGCGCTCCAGGTCTTCCCACAGCGCGGCTCCCATTCCGATCTCGTTCGCCCCGTCGCCGATGCCGATCGTTTTCACGTCCGTCCGGTCGACGGCGCATTCTTCGAACAGCCGATGCACATCGCCGGCAAACCGGTCGATGTTTTCGCCCCGCATGTTGTGGCAGCAATCACGCTGCTCGGGAGGAACTCGTGCCGCGAACTGCCTGGCGGGAGCCGCACCGCCACGTGGCTGGCGGGCCAGCGATTCGAGCGTGTGGCTGGGGCCGACACGTTCGATGGCAATCAGGTGCGAGAGGTTTTTCCCGGGCCCGCTCCGCCAGAAATCAGCACGCCACCGCGACGTTGCCGCGTCCGCGACGTCGGTCGCAGACGGATGCGGATAGCAGATGACTCGCTCGATTGGAAACGCGCTGGCCAAGGCGGCGGCCCGAACCGCGCCGATGCACAGCGCGTCGGTCAGCACCACGCTCTCAATTCCCAGTTGCAAGAGAGCCTGCGCCAGAGCCAGAGCGCCGGGCGGCCCGTCGGTCTCCGCGGCGGGCGGGTCTCCCGCGGGAATGTAGAAACCCGTGACGATCGCCACATTGCGGCCGAACTCGGCGAGATGGGCGGCGGCCTGCCCGAGATGCCCCGGACACACCGGACCCCAGGCTGGTTCGGTGGCGATCAGCCCCCGCTGGGCCGGATCGCGACGAATACAGGTCTCGAATTCAGCAATCAGAGGCAAGTCAGCGGTAGTCATGCGGGATTTCATTGTGGCGCGATTTCGCATCGGATGCCACCCGGGGACTTACGTCCCCGGCTCACCCCGTCAATCCGATACTCGGAATACCGAATTTCAAATTCACCCCATTTCCCATCCTTGGGAACCTCTCCCACCCCCCTTCCTGCTTCTGAGAAATTGCCCCGTGCGAGCACGTAGCGGTTGTCAGTTCTCACCCCGGATGCCAGAATCTGGTGAAAGCGCTGTGGACGCCGGTGCTCACTGTGCGCTGCTGCGCGGCAGTTCTTCCGCCACCACGTGGATTTTGGGAGGCGATCGTGTCTGACGAGTCCAAGGGGGGCGCCCCCAAGAAACTGAGCACAAAAGACATTCTGGCGGCGGCGCGCGCTCAGGCAGCGGGTGGTGCGGCTGCAAGATCCACACCTGAACCCGAACCTGCCGAGACGGCCGCGCCGGCTCCCGCGACAGAAAAGCCCGCCGCGAAACCTGCCGCAGGAAAGAATCCGACATCGACGGCGGATATTCTTGCCGCAGCCCGCGCTCAATCTGCGGGTGGCGCAGCCCCGGCTCCTGCAGCCGAATCTGCTGCAACGCCTGCCGCGAAACCAAAGCCCGCCGCCAAGCCGGCCGGCGGTGCTCCCAAATCGACGGCCGACATCCTGGCCGCCGCGCGCGCTGCCGCGGCCGGGAAGAGAGCGGCCCCTGCCCCTGCGGCGGCTGACGCCGGTGAGAAGCCCGCGAAGAAAGAGCGCCCTGCCGCCGCGCCGGCCGCCGCCGAAACATCCGACGGGCCAAAGCTCTCGGTTCAGGAGATGCTTGCGGCTGTTCGCCCCGGGGGCGCGGCCACAGCGGCGCCAGGCGCGACGGCAGAACTGGCATCTGCCCACGCGCCGGCTCCGGCCAAGCCGGCCAAACCGGTCGCGCCGCCGATGCCGGCCAAACCTCAGCCCGTTGCGGCGAAGCCGCCTGTTCCCGCCCCTGCTCCCGATGCCGGCCGCAGAAACGTCGTCTTGGCGATGATCGCCGCGCCCTTTGCGCTGATCGGCGGCCTGTTCAGCAGCGCGTTCGCGTCGGCGTGGACGATGCTGGCCGCCACGACAGGCATCGCTACACTCGCGACTGCGCGGTTCATGCTGCCCAATGTGCTCACCGAGCCGCCCCTGAAATTCAAGATCGGCCCCCCCGCTGACTACGACCTGGGGACCGTGGCCACGAAGCTCGTGGCGCAGTACGGCGTGTGGATCGTCCATACCGACCAGTACAAGGGCAAAAATGTCATCTATGCGCTGGCGTCGGTGTGTACCCACCTGGGCTGCACGCCGAGCTGGCTGGAAGGCGAGCGCAAATTCAAATGTCCGTGCCACGGCTCGGGGTTCTATATCACGGGCATCAACTTCGAGGGGCCGGCGCCCCGGCCGCTCGAACGGGTCGGCATTACGCTCGGCCCCGACGGCATGCTCGAAGTCGACAAGAGCCTGAAATTCCAGGAAGAAATGGGGCAGTGGTCCGATGGCGCGTCGTTCTACGAAGTCGTCGGCTGACCGGCTGCGGCGCGTCCGAAATCCAAAATCCGATATCCAAAATCCGAAATCCCCTCTATGACTCTCGGCGACTACATTCGCGATTCGCAGATCTGGAAGAGTATCTTCCGGCATCCTGCGCCCTACGACCGCCGCAATCGGGTCGTGGTGATGCTGACAAACTTCTTTCTGCACCTGCACCCGGTGTCGGTCAAAAAACAGGGGATCGCCCTGTCGTACACCTGGTGCATGGGCGGGATCACGTTCTTCCTGTTTCTGGTCGAAACGGTGACGGGCGTGCTGCTGATGTTCTACTATCGCCCGACGCTGGAGCACGCGTTCAACGATATTCTCGCGCTACGCGACGTCACGACGCTGGGGATCATGCGCGAAATTCACCGCTGGGGCGCGCACGCGATGGTGATCACGGTGTGGCTGCACATGTACCGCGTGTTCCTCACGGGAAGTTACAAGCCCCCGCGAGAGTTCAATTGGGTGGTCGGGGTGCTGCTCCTGGTGCTGACGCTGCTGTTGTCGTTTACCGGCTACCTGCTTCCCTGGGACCAGCTTGCGATCTGGGCCATCACCGTCGGTTCGAACATGGCCCGCGCCACTCCATTTCTCGGGCATGAAGGGCCGGGTGCGCAAATCCTCAACCTCGGGGGCTACGACCTGATCACCAACGCCAGCGACGCACGGTTCATTCTGCTGGGTGGGCGGTTCGTAGGCGAAGCCACCCTCAACCGTTTTTACATTCTGCACTGCGTGGCCATTCCCCTCGTGGTCGCCGGGCTGATTGCCATTCACTTCTGGCGCGTCCGCAAAGACGGCGGGATCAGCCAGCCGCTGTGATCGACGATTTCCTGCATCGCAACCTGTGGCTTGCGTGAGAATATGAATCCTCATCCCGACTTGACTCCGGACGTCATCCGCGGCATCGGCTGGCTGTACCTGCTGCTGTTCGCCATGAACATCTTTTGGACGGTGAGATCTTATAAGCGCCAGGAGAGCGTCGGTCGCCTTGCGGCTTGGGCGATGTATACGGTGATGTTAGGGGTGGTTGGCGTGGCCCACGTCACCGTTCAATCCGGCTCCGAGCAATTCCTCATTCGGATGCCAGTGTGGTTTAAGACGCTGATCGATGCCGGCGCAAAGCCCCAGTACTACTTCGCCCTGTCGATCGCATTGTTCGCGGCGGTCGTCTGGCTGCGCGAACAGCTTGTGAAGCCCACCGTGTCGTGGCTGATCCTCAACGGCATGGTGTTGTTCATGACGTTGTCGATGACCGATTACGACTTCCGACAGATCGTCGGCAAGCCCGACAACGTCCCCATCGTGTCGATGCTGTTCATCGTCGCGTTTTTCACCTGGCTGTATTTCAAGCGGGCCGTCGACAACGACCAGCGGATCGCCGCCGGCAAGCCCCTGTTCGAACAGGAAGACAACGAGAAGGTGCTGGTTTGGCCCGATCTCGTCTACACCGAGATGATCTGCATGGTGATTTTGACGGCGATTCTCGTCGCCTGGGGGATCGTGCTGCAGGCCCCGCTCGAAGAGCCGGCCTCGGCCTCGCGCACGCCCAACCCGTCGAAGGCGCCGTGGTACTTCCTGGGCCTGCAGGAAATGCTCGTCTATTACGATCCGTGGATGGCCGGGGTCGTGCTCCCCAGCATGATTCTGGTGGGCCTGATGGCGCTGCCTTACATCGACTTCAACAAGAAGGGGAACGGCTACTACACCTTCAACGAACGCAAGTTCTCGGTGTTGACCTTCATGTTCGGCTTTCTGCCGCTGTGGATCGGCCTCATTATCCTGGGGACGTTTTTGCGCGGCCCGAACTGGAATTTCTTCGGCATCTACGAGCTGTGGGACGTGCACAAGCTGGTCGTGCTGAACAACGTGAACCTGTCGGAATACTTCTGGACATGGATGGGCCAACCACTGCCGGTCGCCGAGGCCGGCTCGAGCAAGTTTTTGCAGATTGTGATGATCCTCAAGCGCGAGTGGCTGGGGCTGGTTCTGGTGGCAGGGTACCTGGGCGCTCTGCCGATGGTGATGGCCGGGACGATTTTCCGCAAGTTTTTCATGCGGATGGGGTTCATTCGTTACATGGTGTTCGCCAATCTGGTGCTGTTCATGGCGTGCCTGCCGATCAAGATGGTGCTGCGATGGGCGTTCAATCTGAAGTACATCGTCGCCATCCCCGAGTGGTTTTTTAACATTTGACGGTCTCCTGACATGCCCGCAACCGAAGATTTCGCCAGAAACCTGCGCACGATGCACGTGGTGTCGGCGGCCAGCGCGCTCGCGCTCCTCGCGACGACGCTGTGGATGATGAAGGCCGATTACACCGACGAGTGGCGCGGCATTCAGCGGGTCGCGCAGGAGCAGGAAGCCCAGTTGATCGATTCCGATCTTCGGAAGCTGACCGACGAGGAATGGACGACGAAAGAAGACGAGCTGAAAGAAAAAATTAAGAATGCCGAGGCCAAAGTGAAGGCCAGCAAGGAGAAGGTCGCCGAAGCGAAACGCGAGGTCGACCATTTCGACGGCCAGTTCCAGAAGCTGTCGCGAGAGCTGAAGTTCAAAAGCGCCGAACGCGACGCGCGGCGCGCCGACTTCGACCTGGGAGTGCGTGACAGCGTCCCCAGTGATGCGCTCAAATCGCTGCGGAGCACGTTCGAAACCGAGCAGGCCCACGTCGACCGGATGACCGTGGAACTGCAGAAGCTACAGGCGGAGTTCGACGCCAAAAAAGAGGCGCACGCCGCCCTCACGAAGCCCCGCGACGAGGCGCTCGCCGCCGACAAGAAGCACAAATCCGAGTACGACCGCTTGAAGAAGGCCAAAGAGAAAATCGCTCCGGACAACTGGGGCATGGCCTTCAAGCGCTGGTTGATGCAGCAGCCGATTATCGAGGGCTTCAACGGCCCGATCAAACTCAACCAAATCTGGCTGCCCGATCTCACCGTCACCCTCGGCATGAAAGAAGCCGCCCGCTACGACCGCTGCATCACCTGTCACGTCAACATCGACCGCGTCGAAAAGGGAAATGTTCCTACTTACCCGCACGATGTGAATGGCGTCTCGATGAAAAATGCCGAGGAGTACCTGCACGGCAAGAAAGTGACAGTCGACGGCAAGACGACCGTCAAGAAGAAGAGCCGCGTCCGCGCAGACGGCTCGGCCGTCGGTTTCGCCCATCCGTTTTCGACACATCCCAATCCCGACCTGTACCTGACTTCGTCCAGCCCGCACCCGATGCAGAAATTCGGCTGCACGAGCTGCCACGAAGGCCAGGGTTCCGGAACCAGCTTCCACAATGCGTCGCACAGCCCGAACTCGCCCGACATCGCCGAACATTGGCATAAGGAATATGGCTATTCCTACAACCACTTCTGGGAATTCCCGATGTATCCCGAACGCCTCCGTGAGGCGTCGTGCCTGAAGTGCCACCACAATGTCGTCGAGCTGGGCGTGAACCCCAAGTTCGGCGCGTCGGCCCCGACTGTGTTCAAGGGATACGAGCTGATCCGCCAATATGGTTGCTTCGGCTGCCACGAGATCAACGGCTACGCCGCCGGCAAACCGATCGGTCCCGACATGCGGCTCGAGCCGCAAACCGACGAGGAACGCGAACGCATCGCCGCCGACCCCACGGCCGTCGCCGGCACAATGCGCAAAGTGGGACCCGGCTTGCGCCATTTTGCGGGCAAAACGACCCAGGGCTGGGCCGAGAACTGGGTCGAAGAGCCCAAGCGCTTCCGGCCGGAAACCCGGATGCCCCAGTTCTTCCATCTGATGAACCAGAACGACAAGCAGGCGCAAGAATTCCAGCCGGTCGAGATCGCCGGCATCGTCGAATTCCTGTTCAACAAATCCGAAAAACAGAGCCTCGAGCATTGGGCCGAAGGGTATTCCCCGAATCCCGAACGGGGCAAGCTGCTGTTCTCGCAGCGCGGCTGCGCGGCGTGCCATTCGCACGACGACCTGACGGGCGTGAAGGCCGATTTCGGGCCGAACCTCACGAATGCCCACCAGAAGATTTCTTCGGTGGAATGGCTGTACACATGGTTGCGCGATCCGCCGCGGCACAGCTTGCGGACGCGCATGCCCAATCTGTACCTCGAGCCCGAGACGGTGAACGACGAAACGGTCGACCCGGCCGCCGATATCGCGGCCTATCTGCTGGTCAAACGAGACGACAACGGCAAGGTCGTTTCAGGCGACGACGGCAAGATGGTGCGCGACGAAGTTGGCCCCAATCGGTTCAAGCGCATCGCGTGGGAGAAGCCGGCTCTGGAACGCCTCGCTCGGCTGTATCTGTCGAAGGTGCTGACGGCCGCCAAGCTCGAAGAAGCCATGACGAGCAAGACCTATCCGCCGACCGAAGCGGCCGCCGTGCGGGCCGCCGCCACCAAGCCCGACGAGATCGAGCTCGTCGATGGGCCGATCACCGAAGAAACGTTGTTGCGCTATGTCGGTCGCCGGTCGATTTCCCGCTATGGCTGCTACGGGTGTCACGACATCCCCGGGTTTGAAAAGGCCCGTCCGATCGGCACGGGGCTCTTCGACTGGGGCCGCAAGGACCCGACCAAGCTGGCCCTCGAGCACATCGAAGAATACCTGCACCACCACGGCGAGCCAGGCGGCAAGGGCACCGCGCGGCGCGCGGAGAAGGCGGTGCTGAACGGCATTAACGACAACTTTACTTCCGAATCCGAACGCGACAGCGAGACCTCGGCCGCCTATTTCTTCGATCAGCTCAATCACCACGGCCGGGCCGGGTTCCTGTGGCAGAAACTGCGCGACCCGCGCAGCTACGACTACAAGAAAGTCGAGACCAAGGGCTACGACGAGCGCCTGCGGATGCCAAAGTTTCCCTTCAACGAACAGGACATCGAGGCAATTACGACGTTTGTTCTGGGCCTGGTCGGCGAGCCGCCTGCCGAGAAGTACGTCTATCGCCCGAACGTTCCCGCAAAGGCGCGGATCGAAGGCGAAAAGCTGCTGGCCAAGTACAACTGCACCGGCTGCCATATGGTCGAGTTGCCGGAAATCACCGGCTTGCCGGAAGATCTCACTCCGTACACTCTCGCCAACGATGATTTTCAGGAGGGACTGGATCTGCTGCTGAAGGTCCGGCAGCCGCGCGATGCCCGTGCCCATCGCAAGCTGCCCACAGGCGAAGACGCACTTCGATTTCGAGCCATGCTCGTGCAGCCCATTAATCCGGAAGATGATCCCGACGATCAGTCGGCGTTCTACGATCTGTGGGAACCGATCACTCTGGGCGAGCCCGACAAGCTGATGCTGCCTCCGAACCGCATCGAGCTCAAAGCGAAAAAGATCCTCTCGGCGACCGAAGGCCGCGGCGGGGCGTTTGCCGAATGGCTCGTCGATGCCTTGGTGAAAGGGCACGTCGGAACCAAAGTCGAACGCAGCGTGGCCCGCGAAATGGCTCCGCCGACTCTCTACCAGGAGGGGATCAAAGTTCAGACCCCGTGGCTCTACGCGTTCCTGAAGAACCCCGACCGCCTGCGGTACACGACCGTGCTGCGGATGCCGCAGTTCACATTGAGCAATGACGAAGCGGAAAAGCTCGCGAATTATTTTGCCGCGGTGGATAGCGCCCCGTTCCCCTACCAGCCGATTCCAGAGCGAGAACCGCCGTACCTCTCAGAAAAAGAGCACAACCATCCGCATTACCTGCGCGACGCGTGGGAGGTGGTCACCAAGGCTCCTCCCACGGGGGTCTGCGCCGGCTGCCACGCGGTGGGCGGGCGCGAATTCGTCGCGGGCGACCCCACGAAAGTCACGCGCGGGCCGAATCTCGATCGAGTCGCCGCCCGGCTGCAGCCTGACTGGCTGCAGCTCTGGCTCTACAATCCCAAATGGATCACCCCCTATACCCGCATGCCGCAGAACTTCGCGCGGGGAAAAGTGCTGTACCCCGAGCCATTCGATGGCAATTCGCAGGTGCAGGCGGTGGCGGCCCGCGACGCACTGCTGAATTACCTGCGGCTGCTCGAAAAGGAAGGGAAGGCGACCGCCGCCGCAACAGCGGCCGATCAACCCCCGGCCGGCAAGGGAGACAAATAATAATGATGTGCAACATGAGAATTGCATTTCTCAAACGGCCCCTGGCACTCGTGTGTTCCGGCCTGGCCGCCGCTTGCCTCTTCGCGGGTTGTCCCGAACAAGCGACCGTCACGGTCACGATGAAGCCGGTCGCCGGCGCCGCGAAAGAGGGGGGCGCTGACGCGTCGGCCGAATCAACCACCGCTGCGGGTTACGGCACTCTGGTAGGAACGATCACTTACGAGGGCGACGCGAAAGCGCTGCCGCCGCTCGTCGCAGCCGGCGACGCCACTCTCAAGGCCGAAGACCGGGCCGTCTGCGCCGTGCAGCCCGTGCCCAATGAAAGCCTGCTGGTCAATTCGGCAAACAAGGGCCTGGCCAACGTCATCATCTTTCTCGAAAAGCGGCCGGCGAACATCAAGCCCGAGCTGGCCAAGCCCCCCTCGGATCCGGTCATGTTCGATCAGAAAGGATGCGTCTTCCTGCCGCACGTCCTCGTCGTGCAGGTCGGTCAGCCGCTGCTGGTCGTCAGTGACGATCCGATTCCGCACAACACGCACACGCGGCCCAAGCGCAACAATGAATTCAATCAGGTGATCGCCCCCAAGGATCGCTCTGGAAAGGCCTGCGACTACAAGAAGCCTGAGTCAGGCCCGCTGTCGGTCGTCTGTGACCTGCACACCTGGATGAAGGCATACCACTTTCCCGTCGACCATCCGTACGCCGCCGTCACCGACAAAGACGGAAAGTTCAAGATCGAAGGGCTCCCCGCGGGCAAGCACAGCTTCAACGTCTGGCACGAACGCGGGCCGGGGGACAGTCAATTGCTCGAACGCAAGCTGCAAATCACAATCGAAATCGATAAGGAAACCACGAAGGACTTAAGTTACGGGCCCAGCAAGCTGTCGGCGGTTCCCCGGCAGGTGTCGATCCGGCCCGCCACAAGTCTGGCGCTGGCTGCGGCGGCACTGGCGGCCGACGACAAGCCGGCGCCGGGCACGGGCAACTTCAAGGGGGTCGTGACGCTCAAAGGCAAGGCCCCAGAACGAAAGGTGCTGCACCGCAAAGGCGATCCGAACGTCAAGGATCCTGCGGTCTGCGCCGCCGAGGATATGCTCGACGACGATTTCCTCGTCAACGAAAAGGCCGACAATGGCGTGGCTAATGTGGTGATCTATCTGAAGAAAGCTCCCGAGGGCTACAAAGCGCCTCCTCCGCCCGAAGTACCGGCCGTATTCGATCAGAAGGGGTGCCGCTTCGTACCCCACGTGCTGGCCTTGCGAGTCAATCAGCCGCTGTTGCTCAAGAGCAACGATCCGGCCCCGCACAATACGAACATCAAGCCCGTCAGAAACACCGGCTTCAACCAGGTCATTGCGCCGAACAATCGCACGGGCGAGAAGTTCAAATACACGAAGCCCGAGACTCTCCCGATTCCCGTCTCCTGCGACTTTCATCGCTGGATGAAGGCGCATCATCTGCCGCTCGAGCACCCGTTCTTCGCCGTCACCGACGAGAACGGCAAGTTCGAAATCAAGGGCCTGCCGCCGGGCAAGCACATGTTCACGGTCTGGCAGGAAGTGGGAGGCTACGTGAAGGGGCTCAACAACAAACTTGAAGTCGAAATCAAGGCGGATCAAGTCACCGAGAAACCGCTGTCGTTCACGGCGGCTGACTTCAAGGTGGGAAACTGAGGGGATTGGCTGTGAAACTGCATCAAGTATCATCGCTTGTCGTGATCGCCATGCTGGCCCTGGCCGGCTGCGGGCAGCCTCCCGATGCGACCTTTTCGTCCAACCGCGAAAAACTTGCGCCGCTTCTGCCCGACGCCCGCAAAATGGTCGAGAAGGCGCTCGAGGAGAATTTCGGCACGCCCAACAACCTCGTGGCGTGGGAGAAGTTCAAAATCGATTACGGCGCGGCCGATCCCACGGCCGACGACGACCACAAGCACCACCGAAACCCGGGCTGGCGTCTGGTCGATGGCCGCAACCTGTACATGCAGCATTGCGTGCACTGCCACGGGACGGCGGGCGACGGCAACGGCCCGACGGCCAAGCACCTCAATCCGCGCCCGCGCGATTACCGGCAGGGAGTCTTCAAATTCAAATCGACGTTGGGCGGATTTAAGCCCGCGCGGGGCGACTTGATTCACATTCTCGAACAGGGCATTCCGGGCACGTACATGCCTTCGTTTGTTCTGCTGGGACCTGAGAAGCTGGGTCTGCTCGTTGATTACGTTCGCTGGCTCAGCATTCGCGGTAACTTTGAAATCCGACTTGCTGAAGAATTGGCTGGCTTGGGAGCGACCGAATCCGATGTCACGCAGGAGGTTCAGAATGATGAGTCCAAGAAACTGCAGCGGTCCGACGCGATCAAGGCTGCCATCAGCGCCGCGAGTGGCGAAGTCGCGCAACTGATCGAAAGGGAAGCCAACGACCTGGCGGAAAACTGGGAGGCAGGAGACCTTCCAGAAAACGCCATCGTTCCCAAAGTTAAGCGGCACGCACCCACCAGGGAATCCATCGAAAAGGGACGGCTGTTGTTTCTATCGCAGTATCCAGATCCGAAAGATCCGGATCCGAAGAAGAAAACCGAATGCGCGGAGTGCCACGGCCGGGCCGGCCGCGGCGACGGTCCGAACACCGAGAAGTTCTGGGAGATTCCCAAATCGAATCCGAAGCGCTCCTACGAGACGGCCGGTTTGCATGACATTTGGGGACATGAACAGAAACCGCGCGACCTGACGCGCGGCGTCTACCGCGGGGGCCGTCGGCCGATCGATATTTTCCGCCGTATCCACCAGGGAATTCCTGGAACTCAGATGGCAGGTTTCGGCGCCGCGCTCACCGAAGAGGAAATCTGGGACGTCGTCAATTTCGTCCTGAGCGTTCCGTTCGAAGGCAAACATTCGGCCTATCCGACCGAGGTCGAAGAACAAAAACAGGCGGAAAAGAAAGACGTCGCCGCCGCACAAGAATGACACAGAGACTGCCGCAGCAGACTTTCACGGGGGAATTGTTGTGAATCGATTCTGGACCATTTTTTACATGGTGGGCGCCGTCGCCGCCGTGGCGTCGTTCGCCGTCGCCCCCGCCATGGGCTGGTGGTTTCCTCACCCCGGGCAATCCCTGTCGCCTCTCGGTCAGCAGATCGATGACCTGTTCTATCTGATCCTGGTGATCACCGGCGTCACGTTCGTCGGCGTGCAGGCCGCGCTCGGGTACATCCTCTGGAAGTACGGCGGCGGAAATCGCGAAAAAGGCATCTTCACGCACGGCAGCCACACGCTTGAAGTCGTGTGGAGCATCGTGCCGGCGGGAATTCTGCTGTTCATCGCCCTCTACCAGATGGACGTCTGGGCCCGATACCGCGTGAAGTCGCGATTCGATCCTCAAGCCATTGCTCATCCGATCGCCGAGGTGACGGCCCGCCAGTTCGAATGGCGGATCCGCTACCCGGCCCCCGGCAAGACGCTGCAGGACACCCCCCAGTTCGACGACCTGTACACGGTGAACGACCTGCACGCACCGACAGGGCGCCCCGTCGTGATCCGGCTCAAGAGCGAAGACGTGCTGCACGCGTTCTACCTGCCGCAATTGCGCGTCAAGCAGGACGCCGTACCTGGCCTCGTGATTCCCGTCTGGTTCCAGTGCGACAAAGTCGGCGAGTGGGACCTGGTCTGTGCCGAATTGTGCGGGTGGGGGCATTACAAGATGCGCGGCCAATTGACCGCCCAGCGCGACGGCGATTTTCAGCGGTATCTCATAGAGCTGCAGCAGTCGCAGTTTGACGATGGAGTTCGGGTAGCGAATGCCGAAGGCAAGCCGGCGGATGAGTAAGTCGCAGGCGAAGCCGAATCTGGCAGTTCTTGCCTGATTGACAAATCGTGTCATCCCTTCGGGATGGCCGAAAAGGGTCCCGGCAATTGTGGGCCGGGAAAGAGGACAATGGGGAGAGGTAACGATGAGCACACTCAATCCTGCCGAGCACCTGGTGACGACCCCGGAGCATGGCGCCGGTCACGCGCACGCCGCGCACCATGAGATCGGATTCGTCAAGAAATACATTTTTTCCACCGATCACAAGATCATCGGCATCCAGTTCCTGATCACGACACTGCTGATGCTGCTAGTGGGGGGCTCGCTCGCCCTGGGGGTCCGCTGGCAACTGGCGTTTCCGTGGCGCGAAATGCCGATCGTCGGCCGCATGCTGTTTTCGGGAGAAGG
>JACQFH010000336.1 GCA_016200145.1 Planctomycetia bacterium
CGTGTCGCAGTTCATCAAGTCGCAGACGAGCTCAGAGGGGGCGCTTCCCCCGCCGCTCGCCGAAGACGCCTTCGCCTGGTATCTGCTGGGGGGCGCTCGTTTGCGCGAGAGTCAGGAAGGAGACAAACAGCAGGCCCCCCGGGCGGCGGAGCGCGACTTTCGGAAGTCGGTCGAACTCGACCCGCAATTCGCGAGGGCCCACCGGTCGCTGGCGCTGTCGCTGATGCTGCAGGTTCCTCCGTCGGATGTCCAATCGCCCCAGGCGCAAGAGGCGCAGCGCGAGCTCGATCGGGCCCGCGAGCTCGATCCCGGCATCAAACTCAAGTCGACCTTGGCGTTTGCCGCCGTGTGGCACAAAGACTTCCCCCGTGCACAGCAGCGGTACGCCGAAGCCGTCGCAGAGGATCCGGACGATCTCGCTTCGGCACTGGGGTTGGGCGCGGCAGTTCTGCAAAATGCCAATCATGCCGGTCCGCGCGCCCCGGTGATTCGTCCGCTTGTCGAGCGGCATGGCGACGACGGAACCTTGCGGTGTATTTACGGCCTGACACTGGCTCACGATGACGACGCGAAAGCGGCCGTCGAACAATTCCGGCGCGCCCGGGAATTGGGAGTCGACCCGTCCGAGGTGTTCGGCAAACAACTGGTCGATTCCGTCGAGCAGGCCGCCCGCCCGGGGCCCATCGAAATCCTGAAAACGACCGCGGTGTGGTTCCTATCGATCTATGCCGGCGTCATTGCCGTGATGGCGCTGGCCGGCGTCGTTCTGGGGAGCTTCACGCGCGGAACGAACATCATGCGTCTCTTGGCGAACGAGCCGATGGAAGTCGTTTCCGGCGGTCAGGTCGTTCGGTCGCCGAGCGAACCGTGGCTCGCCCGGCTGTATGCGGTGAGCCTTGTTCTGGGCCTGATTCTGTTCTACGTGGCGTTGCCGTTCATTGCGGCGGGGCTTCTCGCCGGCACGCTCGGCGTGTTGTGGCTGATCTTTCAGGCGAAACGGATTCCGATCAAGCTGGTCGTGATTGTCGTCGTCGTTGGTCTGGGGATGGTGTGGGCGGTGCTCAAGAGCATGTTTGCGCGAATGGGGTCGGGGTCGTTCGGCATCGTCAAGACCGACAGCGAGTGCCCCAAACTCTTCGAGGCGCTGCGCGAAGTGGCCCGTCGCGTCGATACGTCGCCGGTCGACGAAGTTTACATTGCTCCCGGAACCGAAATCGGCGTGCACCAGGAAGGACGGGGACCGTGGGGGATGTTCGGGACGAAGCGCCGGGTCCTGACGCTGGGGCTGGCAACGCTGCGCACGCTGACCGTCACCGAGCTCAAGTCGATTCTGGCGCACGAATATGCGCATTTCAGCCATCAGGACACGCACTACAGCCGATTCATCCATCGCGTCGACCTGTCGATTCACACGGCCCTGTCGGGGATGGGGGCCGCCGGGGGAAAGCTGAACTACATCAACCCGTTCTTCTGGTTCCTGGTTTTGTATTATCGCGCTTACAGCCTGCTTTCGGCCGGCTTCTCGCGTTCGCGGGAATATCTGGCCGACCGGATGGCGTGCAGTCTGTACGGCTCGAAAGTGTTCACGAGCGCGCTGACAAAAGTCTGCACCGACGGCCCGCTGTTTGACGCGACGATGTACAACTCGATCGCCGGCATGCTCAGCGAAGGCCGGGCGTTCAAGAACCTCTACGAAGCGTTCGCTGAGTTTCGGCAGGTTGATTCCAGCAGCGAAGACCGGGCGAAGATCAGCAAGTCGCTGGAAGAGGAACGTCCGTCGTTTTTCGCGTCGCACCCGACGTATCAGGAACGGATCGCCGCGGCCCGCGCGTTTCCACCAGGCCGCGACAACGACGCCAATCCCGCGATCCAGCTCTTCGACGACCCCGCCGCGCTGGAAGAGCAACTCACCGAATACGTGACGGGGGCCATTCATCTCGCTCAGCAACAGGCCCAGGCGGCCGCCGCGGCCGAATGAAGGTCGTTCTACGAGCGGATAACTCGCAGCCGTTCATCGGTGGCCGCATTCTAGCCGCGACGGCGCGGAGCCGAAAAGGCGCCACGAGTCTCTGCGTTCACTGTGGTTCAATACTCTTCGTCAACAAAGATCAGGAACCACACAGGCACCGAGGGCACAATGTGTCAGGTTGCTAAGACTGACCTGCGGGGCCTGGCTTTGCGTTCGAGAACGATCAGTATCAGCATCCCCACCACGCCGCAGGCCCAGGAGTAGAAAGGGTGGGAAAAGCTTCGCAACCACAGCGACGTCGGAACGGCGACTTTTTCACCGCGATCGGGGAATGACGAGTAGCTGGCCGGAGAATAACTGGCACTTTCGATCAGCTTGCCTGCCAGCGTGTACGTGTGTCGCAGCGTCCGCCGCGCGGTAATCACCTCTACGCGGTCGTCGCCCGCCGGAAGCAGCTTGAACGTTCCGCCGGCGGCGTCCACGGGCCAACCCCGGACAAATCGCCAATCCCGGTCGTAAACCTGCACACGGCCGGACGGACTGTGCGGGACGACGTGTGTTCCATCCGGCATCAAGATGACGCCGTCGGCAAACCCGACGGGCCATTCGAATGATTCCGGCAGCCAGTTGAGACCGCCCCCGGCCGACAGAAAGGCGCCGAAAAAACCGGCCGTGCCGACAACGAGAAACACACTGGCGATCGCCGCCGCGATTCGCATCCCCCGACGCGGATAGCGATGGACGAACGGAGAGATCGCCGCGACGAGAATGAAAGTTCCCCCGATCAACACAGCCAACATGATGGGGAGGAAATGCACCGGCGTCGCTCCTGACCTGCGTATCAGTTCACCTCCAGCAGCTCCACGACGAAATGCAGCGTGGCGTTGGCGGGGATTTTCGGGGGCCGGCCCTGGGCTCCGTAGCCAAGCTCGGCGGGGATCTCCAGCTCGATCATTCCCCCTTCGCTGATGAGCTGCAGCCCCTCGGTCCAGCCGCGGATGACCCCGTTCAGCGGAAACTTGGACGTTTCCTCGCGGTCATACGACGCGTCGAAGATCGTGCCGTCGTCCAGCCAGCCTTTGTAGTCGACGACAACATTGTCGTTCGCGGCCGGTGAGTTCCCGCTCCCCTTCCGCAGGACGCGATATCTCAGTCCGGAGTCCGTCTGCTGGAATGTGCGGGGCGCCTCTTTGTCGATTTTCCCGGCCTTTTTGGGAAGGTCCGGGTAGGGCATGATCCCTTCGAGCAGTTCCGCAACTTTGGGCTCGATCGCATTCCCCCAAACCTCATAGCCTTGGGGACTCAAATGCACGAGATCGGGCATCAGCGCGCGGTCCTGAGTGCCGTCGGCTCCCAGCAATTTGTCGTTGATGTTCAGGGAATGGACCATCTTCCGGTCGGCGATGCTTTTGATCAGAGTGTTGACGGCCACGGTCGTCTTGCGCAGCGGATCGTCGGCTTTTTCGCCGCGCGGGAAAACTCCCAGAAGCAGCACTTTCGCGTGCGGCACTTTCGCGCGGAGCTTCGCCACGACGGCTCCGATGCCTGCCGCGATGTCTTCAGCCGAGTCGTCGCCGAAATTGTTCGTGCCGATCATCAGCACGACGAGCTTGGGGGACAGTTTATCGACGTTGCCGTGCTCGAGCCGCCACAGCACGTGCTGCGTCCGGTCGCCGCTGATCACGGCATTCATCGCCTTGCGAGGCCCATACCGCTTCTGCCAGGCGTCTTTGCCGCTCACTTCCCAACCCTCGGTGATCGAATCGCCGAGGAAGAGCAGATCGACATTTCCCTGGCGGGCCCGCTCGTTGATGAGCACATGCCGATCGATGTTGCGATCGAGCGGCGCCATGGTTCTGATCCAGTCGGTCGTCACAGCCATGAGGAATGGCGCGCACATTGTATTGTTGGTGGAAACGTAGTCGAACGCCGTCACGGTCTTTTCGGGGTGCGGATTCGTCCAGCTCAATTGAAACAGGCGGATGCCGACGCCGCCGGCGCGGAAATTCGTCGACGCTTCGTTCGTATCCTTCCACGCGACTTCCGCCCGCGTGGTCGGGGCCGCATTGTCAAAATCCCACCAGTACCGCAGGTCGCGCCCATATTCAATCGGGATGGTTGCCGACGTCTTGTCGTCGTAGCGAATCTGGAAGCTGCCGATCTCGGTGCCGTCCTGCATGTCCGGCGATCCCCAGCCGGTGGCATGCAGGAAGTGCATTCTCGTGAGCTTGCGATTAACGGCGATGCCTTCGACCTTTTCCGGAAAATCGGGGGCCAGTGTGCTGGCGAGCTGAATGAATTTCTCGCCGATGGCAAATTCCACGTTCTTGAACTTCTGCCGGCCGCGCGGCAGCGGTTTAAGGTTGTTGCCGACGTAACCGTGGAAGTCGTCGTCGAGGGCCTGATTGGCATGAAGTTGCAAGTCGAGCGCTTGAAAGGCCGGTTCGGCTGCGAAGGCACGATCGGCCGCCAGCACCAGCCCGCCGGCAGACAAAGTCACCAGGGCGATCAGAACCCAGCCGCGGCGTGAATGTGGCGTCATTGTCGTTCTCCTGGACTTTGAATACGCCGCCACAGTCACTTCAGCGGGTGCTTCTCGAAAAACTGCCAGATCAGGTCGTTGGCCGAGACATTCAGGGCTGACTTGCCCCGGAATCGGGGTTTTCTGCCGGGCCAGGTGTGGCCGCCCCCCTCGACGACAACGAGCACGACCTCTGCGCCATTCTTGCCGGGGCCGTAACAGGTGCGGGTGACTTTCAACTCGTCATCGGGCTTCGAGAGCACGTCGATCGCCTTGGAGTCGCAGTCGCAGGCATTCAGCCTGATCCAGGTCTGGATCGATCCGTCGACGGTCGTGCCCCGCAATGACGATCGGAACTTTCCTTCCGCCGTCTCAAAGGGAACCATCTTGTCGTTTGTTCCATGGAAGTGGATGACCGGCACGGGCCGCTTGGGATCACTCTCCGGAATGGCGATGGTCCCGGCCACGGCGGCGATCGCGGCGATCCGGTCGGACATTTCCGATGCCAGGCGGTAGCACATCATGGCGCCGTTGCTCATCCCGCAGGCATAGACCCGCTTCTGGTCTACGTTGACGACGCCGGCCAGGTCGTCGAGCAGCTTGCCGATAAACGCCACGTCGTCGGGCGCTTTGCCGAACCCATCCCAGCCGCCACCGGCGTTCCAGTAGAGAAGCGGCTTCTTTCCGGCGCCGCTTGGGTACACGACGATGAAGCCGGCTTCGTCCGACTTGCTGTTCAAGCCCGAAAACCGGGCCATAATCGACCCGTCCATCGTCACTCCGTGCAGGGCCAGCACGACGGGCGTGGGCTTCTGCGGATCGTATTTCTCGGGAACGTGGACAAGATAGTCGCGTTCGCGCCCGTCGATCGTCAGCGTGAGCTCGTGATCGCCTGCGCCCAGCGCGGAGCGATCGGGCTGCTCTGGTTTGTCGTCGCCGAACGATCGTCCGGCAATCAGGACGGAAAGGAACAG